>CBDUWS010000006.1:0-21811 GCA_965370985.1 uncultured bacterium | reverse complement strand
GGGGGTGCAGCTCAGGAGAACCACCGTGGCAAGTAACACCAGGATGGTGCCAAGGCTTGGGATTATCTGTCGCGTGCGAAGTCGTCGAATCATAAGTTCCCCTTGTTGTGTGGTGAATGGCACTACCAAGCAAAAAACCATTTTATAGGAGCTTTGAATTTCCTTCCGCTGCTTTTATTTGGCTGATGACTGTCCCCTCTCCGCCATCATTTTTTCAATGCTATCTTCCAGGCCTTGCACGAGGGACAGACTCTTCATGAGGGCTGGAATATTTTCTTCAATGTTCAGGTTGAAATGAATGGGAACGCCATTTCGAAAGTCCGGATTTTTCCCTTCTAATTGCGTGGCCAGTTTCAGAATACCATTTTTTTCATAATCGACACCAATCTCTAACTTGGAATACTGATAATTTTGTAAGGCTTGGACGATAAGATCAAGATGTGGTTGGCTCGTTGCCCAACTGTCTGCGGTTTCTTCGTCGACTTTCAGTTGCAGGGTTCCTCCTGGTGGACGTGCGGTTATTGAGCCCTGATGGACCTCGACATTCTTCCCCGAGATGACCAGGGGAAGTATGCCATCCAGTGTGCCGGTGCCTTTTACGGTCTCCTGTTGTTCTAATCCTAAAACTTCGCTGAGATCCAGTCCTCTGACTTGGAGGGTCACTTCATGGGTGGTGGCGGATGGGTCAATTACGGTTTCTGATAGGGATACCTTCCCCCCCAGAAGGTGGGTGCTCATGTTAGAGATGGAAAGACTTGGTACGGATGTTTGAGGAAAGGTTCCCGTTGAAAAGAGGAGTGATGTCTCCGTCAGCCCTATTGCTGATTGAATGTTCCTGATGCGAACGGGGGTGGTGGGGATGCGCAGGGTTTCGTCTTCACCAAGAATTTCAACTCGAGTCGTGAGTCCTTCCATGATGGTGGGCGTTATAAACCCACCAATCTCTTTGAAATCGACAATTCCATGTAGACGTTTGATCTGAATGGGCGTGTCGGTTTCGTTTAGGGCTTGGCTAAAGGTCACTTCCGCAGAGGCCGAGGCGGTCCCGTGCGTCACGTCCATATCTGGAAAGGGCCAGGGCTGAATGAGTTGGCTTAAGACCAGTGTTTGCGGGGCGAACCGGATCGGCTTCAGAGTCATGGTGCCGGAACCATCACCTGTTTGGAGGTCAAGCTTTACTTGACCTCCTATGTGGAGCGGATGCCGAAGAGTTTGCCCTTTGAACTGAACAGTCATGGAAGTTGGATTGGCCGAATAACGAGCAAGCCAATTGGAGGCTGGGATCTTAATGGTGTCAAATGGCGGGCGCACCTGTTTTACTTCGGTTTCTCCATTGATCACCCATCTCTCTGGTGTAGCAGTCATCATGAGGTCCTTCGTGAGGATATCTCCCAATTTCCATTGCTTGCCTTGTAAGGAAAAAGACGGAAGGGAGAGGGTTGAGGCTGCGGCCTGCAATTCCCAGGTTTGTGCTTCTGTGTGATATGTCCAGGAGAGCGCTTTTGGGAATCGGCCCTCGAGGGCGGGGATATGGATGGCCTCCTTATTCATATTTGAAAGGCGCAAAAAGGAGGAGGGATGGAGCGTCACGACAATTTGATCTGCCGATTTCTCAATGGAGGAACTCGCCTCTAAGGAAAGAGTTTCTAGGCTCAGAGACGGAGTTGAAGCTGGCTTGAGATGCGCGGAAATACTCACGTCCCCCTTGCCGGTAAGGCCGCTGGTTGGTTTCCAATGAAGATTCCGTGAAGAGAGGAGGATGCCCAGTTTTTCTGAAGAATTGCGCATAGCAATCTGGATTTGGCCGCTCGGAATCTGGATAGCATCCAGATTCTGTTTCATGGAGACGACCACGGGAACGGGCTGGCGAATGTTCCAACTGAACGACCGAAAACCTTTGTGCGAAATGAACTGTTTGAGTGCTGGAGGGGTCAAAGAATTCAGGGAGAGATTGACGCTTCCAGAGGATGAGGGCTGCAAGGCAATGGTAATGGCAGGGCCTTCCATGGCAAATGTTCCTTGCGTACGAAGCTGAACATCCTGGGCAAAGGGAGGCCATGTTGGCATGTGGGCGTCCAACGCAAAATCCCCCTGGATCGGTCCGAAGGAAGAGTCAGCTTGTGAAGGCTTTTCATGAATGGTGCCCGTCCAAGAACCGGAAAAGGTTCCTGTCAAATACTGGTATTCAGGCGGGAGAGGGTACAGTGCCGCAAGCGTGTGGATTAATGGATGGAGCTTGAGGGTGGTCTTGCCTTGAAGCTTCAGGGCAGTAGGAGACCTTTCCAGTGAGGTTTTCAGGCTAAGCACAGTGTCTTCGTGAGCGTTCGTATGGGTTCCGGTAAATGAAACCGTACCATTATGCGTCAGAGAGAATGTGAGGAGATTAAGGAGGAGCCCCTTTCCTTCAAGATGAATGGTTCCCTCATACCCTTCATGAAGAACATCCATACTCGCGTTGATTGAGATTTGTTGCAGGGCAGGAGGAGCCAGAGGATTAGAAATCTCCAGGTGTTTGACATGGAGATGTTGGAAAGGCAGGACAGGGAGTGGGGCTCCCGAGCCAAGCGAAGTGAAGTCAAATTGTGAATCAGTCTGCGGTGCTGGCAATGATGGGGATTGAGATGAGGGCCTTTCAAGTAATGAGGAATCCCATACTATCCTCATGTGCTCAATGTTCACGGCTTGGACTACGTTATTCAAGAGAGAGTCCAAGGAGTAGGTGATTTCCGTATTGTCAATGATGATGGAGCTTGCCCCGGACTCTGCAGAAGTGCTGAATGCCAAAGACGGAATAGTCAGCGCATGTGAGCTGGGATAGTCGAGGTGGATCACGACGTTTGTAAATCCATGATTGGTTAAACCCTGCGTGATGAGCATGCTGCCAATGGTAGGGAGAAGCCAATAGGCCAAGCCAGAAAGAAGGGCAAGCCCAACCACCGACCATCCCAGAAATTTGAGGAATTTCATGATCGTAATTGTGAGGATAAGAATGGGGGGTCAAGAGGCAGAAAATTTTGAAAGAAATGATGGTGGGTATCGGCCGTAAATGCCATAAGTTTTTTAGTTCGAGCCAGGTTGTGATTCATGGTAGCGTGCAGGCATCGTCTCCTCAAGGGGCGATGGGTAGGTTCGCAGGCAAAGTAAAATGCAAAGAAAATAGACAATCAAAAATAAAATTTGCAGGCTACTCTAATTTAAGGGGGCCTCCTTATTATGGATTAGATTTTTCCTAGAACAAGTTCATTTGGGTAGGGGGATCGGCTGGAGTTTCTTTGGATGGTGCTTTTGATGTGGAAAGGGTTGATGGTGAAGATGTGGGTGTTTTGCTCATTTGCTCCAGGACGGCTTTGAGCTTTTGGAAGTCTTCTTTGAGTGGAACTCGTAGATTCCCCTGGTGGAGGGCGGCGGCGGGATGAAGCAGCGGAAAGACGACGAAGTTTTCTAACTGAATGACCTGTCCACGAACTTTGGTGATGCCGACTTTTCTTTCTAACAGCGTTTGGGTGGCAAAGTTTCCCAAGGTGCAGACTAGCTTCGGTTGAATAAGAGCAATCTGTTGCAAGAGAAATGGCTTGCAGGTGTCGATTTCATCAGGTAACGGATCTCGATTGTTGGGAGGACGGCATTTGATGACATTGGCGATATAGATGTCAGATCGCTCGAGTCCTATCGATCGAAGGAGTTCTGTGAGCAATTTTCCCGCCGCTCCCACAAATGGCTCGCCTTCTCGGTCTTCGTAAAAGCCTGGAGCCTCTCCGACGAACATGATAGAGGCCTGAGGGTTGCCTGTTCCAAAGACCACTTGCGTTCGACCAGCAGAGAGCTGGCAGCGTTGGCAATCATGTAGGGAAGCACTGAGTTTCGGCAAATCCATAGGCGAGGATCTTAAGTTTGAGGGGAGAAGATGTCAATCCAAGTTTCCGTAAAAGTATGTAGCGACGGCTTCGGCGCAGGCATTGGCGCTTTTGATGGTGCTTTCCAGAGAAGGTGGAAGGTTGGTTGCGACCCAGGGGCCAGCCAGAAAGAGATTAGACAGTGGTGCCTTAGAAATGGGCCGATGGGTACGACATCCTCGGTGGCACGGAAAGAATGGGCCGATCTGCCGAATAATGTGGGGTTCACAGAATTCTTGAGTATGGGAAGGGGAAAGGTTGAAGAGATTCTGGATGAAGCTCCAGGCTGTGTGAAGGAGCCATTCCTCACTGTGTTTCTGAGCGATCGACTCACGGAGCGTGATACAAGTGACCAAGGCCTTTGGTGAATCGGATTTTTCGCTGGGTTGACCGGTGATCCAGTCAAAAGGATCTACATTGAGGATAAGTCGAGGTGGGATGAGAATATTGTTCAAGGTAAACCGAACTGCCAATCCCCAGACTTCTGGTACCTGAGCCAAAGAGTTGAAAAAGGCGTAACGGGCTAAGGCTCGTTCGGGGAGTAATCGGAGAAGATTCCGAGGAGGCAATGCGGAGATATAGGCTTGAGCCTTGAAAGGTTTTTCGTCTAGCTCAATGGCTTGAATTTCCTCTGCGTCAGTGTGGATATGGATTCTTGCTTTTGAGGTGTGAAACCAAACTCCCTTGTTGATTAAACGTTGGCGAAGCTCTGCTTCCAGTTTGCCGAGAGTCTCGGGAGGCGCGAGAAACGTTGCGGCATCTGTGGGTTGACCGAACCAATACTGAGAAAGGGCTTCAATGAACGAACTCAGAGATGCCTGCGATAGATCGCAATTTAAGAACAATCGACACAGTGGACTCCAGAAATTAGAACGGCTGTGTTCGGATTGCTTGGCGGAGATGAGCCAGGCTTCTACACTTTCAATATCGGGATTAGGATTGGGGAGGAGATTGTCTTCCCATTGTTTTTCGAGAAAATTGATGACATGCCATCGGTCTGACCAGGAGAGACCTTTGAAAAAAGTGAATCGGGCAAGAGGATGAATCCATTCCAGTCGTGAGGGTTTGGGGAGCGCAATAGGCTTTCTCCCTTCCGCTGCAAATTCTAAGCACACCGACTGGGGCGTCCGGGGAGGCCAATCAAACGACAATTCTTGTAAAAACGACCATGTTGAATGATAAAAACCGTGAAGAATGAGGGGGATCTCCCCATTTTCAGATAGGGGATGGGATGAGGTCGAATGTATTGATTCTGGTGATGTTCTCGAAGGACTTATTGTTTGAGCGGGGGATGGTGTGTCGACAATACTGATGTGATAGCCATAGTGAAACAGCCGGTAGGCGGTGACTAACCCGGTGAGGTTGTCCCCAAGTATCAGGATGTCGCGTGTCACACGGATGGCACGAAATGTCGTGTGAAGAAGGACCGGAACCAAATACCTGAAGCAATGCTCAGGCGTTGGAATGACGAGACGCGGGTTCGGGGACCAAAGACAGGATAATTCTGCGCCTCAATTTTGTGGAGAATGGTGCTGTAGACTCCCCGCATGATTTCCGCGACTACCAGGGCTTTTTGATCCGACGCGGGAAGCGTACGAAGAATGTCATGGGCTTGCTGATAGTAAGACCGTGCTCGGGCACATTCGAATTTCATCAACTCGACAAGGGCCGGAGAGGATTGCTTGGCGAGCAAAGATTCCACGGAATATCCAAATCGTTGAAAGTCTTCTTGTGGAAGATACACACGATTTTCTTGGGCATCACTATAGAGATCCCGAAGCATGTTGGTTAACTGAAAAGCGAGCCCCAAATTCACGGCGTAGTCTTCTGCTTTGGGGGACTGGGTTTTGAAAATTTTGAGACAAATTAATCCGACCACCGAAGCCACCCGATAGCAGTAGGGATAAAGGTCTGAGAAAGTCGCGTAGCGATTGATCGTTAAATCCATTTCGACGCCGGAGATTAATTCTTGGATCAATTTTTCGGGAATATCGAACTCTTGCAGGTGTGCGACCAAGCTGATCGTCACCGGGAGCGTGGGATGGCCTTGGTAAGCGGCGGAGACTTCTTGCCTCCATATAGCCAAGACTTCCAATGGGTTACTGCCTGGTAGGGGATCGTCGACCGCACTATCTACCATTCGACACAACGCATAAATCGTATACATGGCTTCTCGTTGAGGTCGAGGAAGAAAGAGGAAGGAATAATAAAAATTGCTTCCGCTTTGTTTCGTATAGGTGGTGCAGAATTCTTGAGCTTCAGTGTGGGACATGGGTAGCTTGATATCTTGTTAAATACAGAAGGTGCAGCTGCCTGTGTGTGACGTTTTGAGAATCAGAACATCACACTAGCAAGGATGATCCGACTGGTTCAATTGGGGAATAGCTAAGTCTGGTGCTTACGGAGGAATGATTTAGGAGGAAAGTCTGATTGGGAGGGGCAAAAAAATGCTTGAGATTATGCAATAATCTTGTGGCGTTGTTTTCCCTGCTCGAGGCCTAGCCCTGTCTTAGGAAGGGTTCTCGATTTTTTCACCGGAAATCCATCCTGTTTTTCCTGATTCTGTTTTGACCAGATAGATCCATCCCGTTATTTGATAACTTCCATCGAGAATGGTCAAGGGCTCACTGGCCTTTACGATAGGTCCAGGCTGAGAATTCGTAGGGTCTCCCATGAGGATGGATACTCCTGTCTTATCGGCGAGCACTACGGTTTGATTCTCTTGGAACAGAGGTGCTGTCATATCTGATCTTTGCGATGCCGGGTTGGTGCTTTCCATTGAATTCATGGAAGTGGATTTTTGCATTTTTGGTGACGGGTCATTCAGTATCCAATAGGCGACACCACCGACTAGGACCAAGAGCAGAATCCACAAAAGAGGACGTCGGGAAGGCGGCTTAGAATGGTGGAGTTCATCTTCTTCAAACCCTTCGTCAAAATCTAAATCCTTCTCGGATTCTTCCGCGAAAAGCATATTCCAACGTAAGGGGCGTTTCATTGGAAGCATTGCGTCAAATGTGGCTGTCATAAGTCCAATTCCTTTTTAAGGGAAGACGGAACGTGCACGATCTAGCATGCACCTGTCTGCCTGTTGGAAATGTCTCAAGGAATGTTCGGCGTAGGAAACTCACTCAATAGTTAACTTTCTTACCACCCCTACTAAGTCATGTCAAATTTTAAGGCCTCTGGCTTGTCTGTTTGGTTGTCAGGTATTGAGTTCGTTTTGCCTCACTTGCAATGGCGTGAGAGGTGAGAGAGAATCGAGTACTTTTAGTCATGTTAGGAGGGTACGTATGAAAGCACATCGAGAAGAACTCTGGTTTCATACGGAGTCGCGGCGGGAATATGTGAATATCACAACGCAAGTTGAACGTGTCATTCAGCAAAGCGGTATTCAAGAAGGGTTGGTGCTAATCAATGCCATGCATATTACTGCCAGTGTCTATATCAATGACGATGAAGCCGGTCTGCTTCAGGACTATGAGCGATTTCTTGAGCGATTGGCTCCTCATTCTGCGGACTACCAACATAATCTCACAGGCGAAGATAATGGCGATGCCCATATCAAGCGCCAACTTATGGGCCGGGAAGTCGTTGTAGCCATTACAAATGGGGCGTTGGATTTTGGTCCATGGGAACAAATCTTCTATGCGGAATTCGATGGTCGACGTCGAAAGCGGGTATTGGTTAAAGTCATAGGGGAATAAGAAGTTGGCAAATAGGTTCTGGTAATGGGAAAATGCCCCTATTGTTGAACGGTTGCATGCAGGAATCTTTTAACCATCTTAATCGTCCGTAAAGGTATGTAATCGTCATGGCTAGTTGGTACCGCCCTGATCCTCTCACGCGTGATCTGATTCATTTAATCAATGCTCGTCGCCATGAACATGGTGACCCCAGTTTGGCCATTGAGGTTTTGCAAGCCTTGTTGGATCAAGATCGTGAACATGAAGTGCTCACCGTGTTGGCCGCCTTAGATGAGAATATGGCGGAATGGTTGTTTGATCTACTTGCGGAAGCGGCGAGTTGTTGTGTGATGGACACCGAACATGAAGACACCGAAACTTATGCCGTGCTCGCCTCATTTGAATTGCCCCTGCAGGCCAATTTAGTCTTTCCCTTGAAATTGAAAATTGATCCGGTGGAAACTGCGGATTTGCTGCGAAGACACCTGCATCTGTCTCCGGGCGCAGCGATCACGGTTGAGCCGCGGTTGTTGACGGATACCACACTGGATTTTCTAAATTTGGAGAAAGTGCATGACCATATTTCCAGCTTGGCTGAAGGGCAGCGTCGGCAAATGATTGCCGCCCGACTGCATCCTCCCGTGGAGGCCACGGCATTTTTGTTTTTTGAAATTCTTGGGGTAACGGATACAACGATGCCTGACACGCTCTCAGAAACTGACTGCCAGGCGATTATGGAGGGTTTGGTAGCGCAATGTCCGGAAGTGGCGAAGGCTCCTCAGATGTTGGAAGCGCCAAACTATGCGGCCTATGCCTTGTTTGACGCCCAAAACGCCGTACGCCTTCATCGGTTAGCCGATGAAACCGCTGCCGTTTGGCATGATCTTGAAGGTCCTGTCCGGAGCCGAACAGTGGTGCATTTGCATACGCAGTGCGGCAATGGGGTCTATATGCCTGTGTGGACGGATTTATTTGACCCGGAACTTCCTGAAGACCATGGTCCCATATGGACGTCTCCGGATGTGTGGGTCTTTACGGCTGACTTGCCCATCGAATGGCCGGGAGAGATGCTGACGAATCGGCTGCTTGCTGAGGGGTGTACGCGATTTGAAAATCATATTGTCGAGGCTCCTGACAATTGAGTGTTCAATCGGTTTTGTTCAATCAAATCGACCAAATCTGACCTCAATCTGAAAGCGATTTAGGTATATTGGTATTTCCCAAGTCCCTTACATCAATTGTGCGTTAAAATTTATTAGCTCATTATTTGTGGAGCACAAAAAAAAGTGGCAATACAGATTCAGGAAATAGAGGTTTATAAGCAAGCCAACAATATTTTGGTTGCAGAATTTCATGAGATTTTCCTCTTCGTTGTAGTCCATGTGTCACTATGAGGGATGGT
The DNA here is from genome assembly GCA_965370985.1 of uncultured bacterium. Classification (GTDB taxonomy): domain Bacteria; phylum Nitrospirota; class Nitrospiria; order Nitrospirales; family UBA8639; genus Nitrospira_E. The sequence goes on along the minus strand of CBDUWS010000006.1, from coordinate 12,830 downwards.
AGGTTATACCTCCTAAGGCTGCAATCGAAGGGGGAGGCCTCAAAAAAGTATCAAGGCACTTGCAGCCGGACGCTCCACTCGTACTTTGCTCCGCACCGGTGAAGCCCGATTAGAACAAATGAGAGGTGAGACTGATGAGTAGTAAAGATGTACTTGAACAAGCACTGAAACTTAAACCAGAAGAAAGATTTATGGTCGTCGAAGGGCTAATAAAGAGCCTGGATGAACCTGATAGCTCACTAGACGCAATATGGGCAGACGAGGCAGAAAAGCGCCTCAAAGCCTATCGTGCAGGTAAGGTTGAGGGCATACCCATGGAGGAAATATTCAAGGAAGAATAATGAGGGTAATATTTTCAAAGCTCGCAAGAAAAGAACTTGATGATGCAACCCACTACTATGAGATTGAATTTGAAGGGCTTGGAATGCAGTTCCGGAAAGAGGTCCGAAATGCCGCAAAAAGGATTTCAGAATATCCGGAGGCATGGTCTGTAGAACGAGGCGATGTTCGGAAATGTCTTCTACACAAGTTTCCGTACAAACTGCTTTATTCGATTGAGGAAGATCACATCTTCATCCTTGCGGTTGCGCACCTGCATAGAAAACCAGATTACTGGATTGAGCGGACGAAAACATAACACATATGAGGCCCCCGGCTTTCAATAGGCACGAAAAGTCGGTGCAGGGAAATAAGTATCAAGGCGCCGCACCGGACGGCAATTCCGCTGCGGTTCATTGGCGTCGGTGAGCTTAACCGTTCTGCAAATAAAGTGACGATGGTACGTCCAAGTCGTTTTTTGATTTATGGTTTAGTTGATCCAAGAGATCGATCTTTGAGATACATTGGGAAGACGCACAAGCGCCGGGAACTTCGGTTGCAGGAAAATCTTGAAGCGGCGCGGTGCGGAAAAACATCATATGTTTATAACTGGAGACGTGAATTGCTCGAATCAGACCGTCTCCATGAGATTTTTGTAGTGGAACGTATTCCTGGAGATTGTAGTTGGGAAGAAGCGGAACGATGCCAGATTAGGTTTTTGAGAGATCCCGCCGGAGTCAAGTTTCCTTATACGCATCCGCCACAAACCCGGAAGAGCATGCCGACAATTATACATTCGGTAACTCTTACGAATATTCATGAGGGTGGGATAATTCCGGACGCAGAACCAGCGATGCATCCAACATGATATCGCTGCAGCTCAATCATGTGGATGATCCTTAACGCTCGGTCAGAGAGATGAGATATGGCGGAATATGGCGGATGGAATCCCCAAGAGGCCGCCCTTAGCTAGACTTTCTCTGTTTGAGCCTTTTTTTACGTTTCAGTACCCTGCCGCGACCCGTAATCGTTCCACAACTTTTGGTGGGACATGGAGTGAGCCTCGTCCCTTCCCCAGGGCAATGTCAGGTTTCAATGTCCCGTGAAAATCACTGCCCCCGGTCATGAGCAAGTCGAACCGTCTAGCTAATCCCAGATTGAAAGAAATGTGTCGCGCCGAAAAGGTGCCATAAAATACTTCTATGCCCCGTAACCCTTGTTCTACCAAGCTTTGGCAGGCAGTGGTGCTGTCGTCTTTGTTCAAGCCTTCCCAATAGGGGTGTGCGAGAACAGGGATCCCTCCAGCTTCAATGATCCAACCAATGATTTCATGAGCTTCCGGGACCACTCGCTGGACATAGGCTTTCCCTCGCGAACCCAATAAGTGTTCAAAGGCGTCTTTCATACTTTTGACATGGCCCTTGGCCATCAGGACCTGAGCAATATGCGGGCGGCCGATGGTGCCGGTTCCCGAGGCCTGTTGGACTTCTTCGAGGGAAATATCCATTCCCAGTGAATGCAGACGATCTAATATATGGTGAATGCGGTGGAGACGAGTTGAACGCAGGGTTTCCAGTCTGGTTTGAAATTGGGGGTCAGTCAGGTTGATAAAATAGCCCAAGATATGCATTTCGCGATTCTGAAATTGCGCACTCAATTCAATGCCAGGAATTAATTCCAGTGAAAGGGTTTTAGTGGCTTCTATGGCTTCAGGTAAACCCTCTGTCGTGTCATGATCGGTGATAGCCAGGATATCGATGCTTTGTTGATTCGCGAGTGTGACTAAATCGGTGGGTGAAAAGCTTCCATCTGAAAATGTCGTATGAGTATGAAGGTCGATGCGGCTCATATTTTTTGAGAGGTGATTAGGGTTTACGAGCTAGTGCACGTGCGGTAAATGCTCGATCGGTCTTAGTGGTTCCTGTGTGATCGTCTTCATCGTAATGAAGAATCTGCAAACCCTGAAGGAGTATGAGCAATTCATTGGCCTCCAGGCAAAATTCTTTTCTGCGTGGGTGTTGTCGATGAAGATGGTTCTCAAGAAGAAAAGTTTCGTACAGGATGACCCCTCCCGGTTTCAAGGCTTTGAGTAATTGAGGGAAAAGAGGACGGTAGAGGTAAAAGAACACCAGAATAACATCATAGGCTTCGGTTCCCAGGTTAGGAGGGTGGAGATCATTAGTTTCTAAATCCACAAATTCGGTGGTAACGGGAAGCCCACCAGCCTCTTGGGCCCGGGCATCAAGGAATTCGAGAGCTTCACGATTACGGTCGATCCCGTGAACGGAAAAACCTTGAGAGGCCAGAAAAAGAGCATGTCGGCCTCGGCCTGTGGCAACATCCAAAGCCTTGCCTGGAGGCAATCTTGGGAGTTGGGCAGCCAGAAAGGGCGAGGGTTGCCCGTGCTTGATTTGAGCAATATCCTGTCGTGTTCGTACCAATCTTATCCCTACAGAGCCTGTAAAGTCTTTCATGGGTGGACGAATTTTTCTTACCCAAATTTTTAGGTGCGTCAGGGGGAAGTGCTGAAAGAGCGTTTGACAGAGGTGTTCGGTCAGTGCTTCTAGAAGGGCAAACGCTCGACTTTCGGCGATATCTCGGACGCATTGGGTGAGGGCCGCATAATCAACCGTATCAGTGAGCCGGTCGCTCTGAAAAGCCGATGGGTTTGGGCATTGAACTGTCAGATCGACGAGAAGGGGTTGACGAATGTTACGTTCGGCCTCGGTGACTCCGCAGTGAGCGTTGATCCGAATGCCTGTGACAACGATGAATGATGACATGAATCAATCCGGTCAAGCATTAAGGTCGCCTGGAAAGTAAGAATCGAAATAATTCTTCATGACAGGAAATGATAGATATGGGAAGAAAGAAAAACGAGTTGTGTGAATGGGGGAATGGGACTGTACAGCGAGGAAGAATGGCTCGCTGGCAACTACCTGTTACCAGCGAGGGAAGTTTATTTTCCAGGAACTGCCTCAATTGAGGCCCGGGCTTTTTCATCCCGTTCGCAAGTCAATGTGGCTATACGTAGTTGGCCCTCGGAAGCATCACATGGAATGCGAGAAAGACAGGCTTCAAGTGTGTCTCCCGGCGTTCCCTGAGCCACGCGGTTCGGATCGGACATCTCCGGACTCACGCCACAAGTTCTTGGTTCTCCCACTGTGGGTGAGCTAGCGCACCCCATGACCAAAGTGGCAAGGCCGAAGAAAGCAAAAAAGAACACGTTAGAAAATGGTTTCATTGGTTAAGCCCCTCCTCAATAAATAAACAGGGGAATAAATATACTTGAATAGGCCTATAAAAAACAAGATAGAAAATTTTATTTTCCTCGTTCTCAATGTTGTGTCTAGAAGGAGTTGCCGGGAAAGGCGATCTGAACAATCTTGACTGGTCATGGGGTTATTGCTACGGTCGAAACTTCTGTGGGGATATCCTTATGTGTTTGAATTGAATGTCTTTATGGGCTGGCTGATTGGTTGCCGGTATATCAGGCCTCGCACAGCCCAAAGTCGAGCGTTGTGACCTTTCAAGAGATTATTCTCTCCCTCCATCAGTTTTGGAAGTCTCACGACTGCATCCTTACACAGCCGTATGACACGGAAAAAGGCGCGGGAACGTTTAACCCGGCCACCTTTTTGCGTGCGATTGGTCCCGAGCCGTGGCGCGCAGCCTATATCGAGCCGTGTCGAAGACCGACAGATGGACGGTATGGAGACAATCCCAATCGTCTTCAGCATTACTTTCAGTATCAGGTCGTGTTGAAGCCTGCCCCTGCCGATTCTCAAGATCTCTTCCTACAAAGTCTTACCCATTTAGGGTTGGATCCGTATCAACACGATATTCAATTTCTGCAAGATGATTGGGAGTCTCCGACCTTAGGAGCCTGGGGGCTGGGTTGGGAGGTTCGTTTGGATGGCATGGAAATTACCCAATTCACGTATTTTCAAGAAGTCGGCGGTTTGGAAATGAATCCGGTGACCGTGGAACTCACGTATGGATTAGAGCGGATCGCCATGTATTTGCAGGAAGTCGATAATGTCTATGATTTATGGTGGACAGAGGGTGTTCGGTATGGCGAGCTGTATCATGAGTCGGAGGTGCAATGGTCGATCTATAATTTTGAAACTGCAGATGTCAATCTTCTCCAAACCTCGTTTGATCGTTTTGAACAGGAATGTGAACAGTTACTGGAGCATCCAAGGGGCTTAGTGCTTCCCGCCTATGATTGTTGTATGAAGTGCTCGCACTTTTTTAATGTATTGGATGCCAGAGGAGCGATTAGTGTTGCTCAGCGTACCGGATATATCGCCCGGGTTCGCAATTTGGCCAGAAAATGTGCCCAGGCCTTTTACGATCAACGTGAACGCATGGGCTTTCCTTTGCTACACCGGGACATTCAGGCTTCAGCCAAGAAAATCAGTAAAAAACAGTAGAGTACAGATTTGGCCTTGTGGGCTGGATCAGCCTTTTATGACTATGGCGCCTTCCCAAAAAACACGGGAACAAGTTAGGGGCTCTTCTCCTCGAAAACCCACGGTCACATCTTTGCCATTCTTGTTGGAAATTGGCACGGAGGAAATTCCTACGAAGTTTCTTCCACAAGCTCTTCAGGATCTGGCGGCGCTGGGGGAACAACTCTTGAGTGAATGCCGGTTGAGCTATCAGAATTTACGAACAGTTGGGACCTCTAGGCGCTTAGCGTTATTGGTTGATGATGTGCAAACCCGGCAATCGTCCATCACAGAAGAAATAATTGGGCCACCCAAGTCCGCAGCGTTTGATACATCAGGAGACCCAACCAAAGCGGCACAAGGTTTTGCCAAATCTCAAGGCGTGTCGGTTGAACAACTGACCATCAGGGAGACTCCTAAGGGTCTTTATCTCGTTATCGAAAAACATGAACGCGGTCAATCTGCTAAACATGTCCTCGCATCCAGCCTTCCTGCGTATTTAGCCAAATTGACTTTTCCTAAAACCATGCGCTGGAACGTCTCGCAAGCTAAATTTGCTCGCCCCATCAGGTGGATGGTCGTGCTATTGGGAAATCAAACCCTCCAAGTAGAATTTGCAGGGATCCGTTCCGGTGGGGTGACCTGGGGACATCGCTTTTTTCGGATCAAAGGGAAAAATGCCGGGAAGGGAGTCTCGCTGACGAATGCAGCCAGCTATGTCGCGGCGATGAAGAAACTTGGTGTGTTGGTCGACCCGGATGAGCGGCAAACAGAGATTATTCAGCAGATTTCGGCTTTGGCCAAATCGGCGAGGGGACAGATTGATCCTGTCTACCGCGAGGAGTTGATTGAAGAGGCGGTTTGGGGTGTTGAATATCCTCATGCCATTCTTGGAACATTTCAGAAAGAATTTTTAACTTTGCCCAAGCCGGTGTTGATTTCTTCGATGAAAGAACATCAAGGGTTCTTTTCTCTTGTCGGGAAAGATGGCGCATTACTACCAAAGTTTCTAGCGGTGACCAATACCCCATGGGGAGATACCAAATTAATCGCCAAAGGCAATGAGCGTGTTCTCTCAGCTCGTCTCAATGATGCTCAATATTTCTTCAAAGAGGACAGGAAACATTTCCTCCATGAACGCGTTTCCGCGTTAGATGGCGTGATGTTTCATCGCAAATTGGGAACCATGCGTCAGAAGGTTGATCGAATACGAGACCTGGTCGGGTGGATGGCAAAGAAACTCGGATACGATGATCTCCAAGAAGGATGCGAACGTGCGGCACTGTTGTGCAAAGCGGATCTGACAACCGGGATGGTTGGTGAATTTCCTACCTTGCAGGGCATCATGGGCGAAGAATATGCGAAACACGATGGTGAAGGTCCAGAGGTCTGTCGGGCCATCGGAGAGCAGTATCTTCCACGATTTCCTGTTGATCAATTGCCAACGAGTCTTCCAGGTGTACTGGTGGCCTGTGCTGATCGCTGTGATTCCATCGTGGCGTTTTTTGCGGTGGGGATGGTGCCATCCGGCTCGGAAGATCCATTAGGACTACGGCGCGCGGCCTATGGGCTTGTTCGGATTGTCAATGAAACGCCACTTCGGCTTAATATGGTTGAGGTTGTGGATTACATGATCCAGATAATCGCCAAACAGGGTGTCGTGCAAAGTCTGTCACAGACTTCAACGGAGATTGTCGGATTTATCATTGACCGTCTTCGATTCTATGGTCGGGACACGATGGGGTTACAGGAAGATGTGATGGAAGCGGTCATCCGTGTTCGGCCTGAGGCAGTGGCTGATTTGGGGGATCTTGTATCCCGAATGCAGGCCTTGCAGTCGATTGCTGGCCAGCCGGATTTTGAAACATTGATGATTGGATTTAAGCGCGCGCATCGAATTGTCGAAAAAGAACAATGGAGGCACACAGAGGTTAGGCCTGAACGGTTCACACATGAATCCGAGCAACGACTGTTTCAGGTACTAGACAAGGCTCAACACGACGTGGCTGATTTTGTGAACAAACAGGAGTATGGTGATGCCCTCCATGCCTTACTCACATTCAAGTCACCCATTGATGATTTTTTTGCAGCGGTTCTGGTCAATGATTCTGATCCACACATTCGGGAAAATCGGCTTTCCCTGCTAACCGCTATTGACCGTCTTTTTCTGTCCATTGCTGATTTTTCGTACATCCAATCTGCCGGGACTGATGTCGGGTAGGGGCTCAGAATTGGAATGGGTGAGTGGAGGCCGAAAAGCAAAGGGTTCAAGATGTGATGAATACCGAACGGCCTGTTCTTGAGAAATCTGATGATGCTCGACGGTTACAGCGATTTACCCATATTGTCACGATTGGTCTTATTTTCGGGTGCAATGCCTTCTTGTTTCTAGGATTATGGGTCAGTGGCGTGGATCTCGAGGCGGCGTTGGCCAAACCGGAACTCTATGATCCTGCGAACGGGGATTGCGTTGGGGTTCAATGGGCGAAGGTGAACGGGGCTGAGGGGTTAATTAAAATATGTACAGAATGGATCGATTTTTCCGATATGTCAGGGCAAACGCATTCTTTGCCTCCAGGCCGGACATTGGCCATGGGGGCAGATGGCAATCTGTATTTTCCTGGCCAATCCACAGAAAATTACCGATTGATTGCGCTGATGATTTTTGCGATAGTGGTTATGGTATTGGGCATGTGGTTAAAACGCCAGTTAATTGCCAAATATAGAGGACATCTCCAATCTTTTGACCATCAGTCAACATGAGTATCGGGGTTACTCGTCAGCTGTGATACCACCACACCTCGCTTCACCAAGCCCCAACCAATCACAGATTCTATTCAAGCAATGGAGTAGCCGGTCAGGCTTATTGGCACCGACGTTGGTGCGTCAGTGTGAGCCTCCTCTGTCTCAATCGAGATGTCCTGGCAAAGTTTTCTCGTTGTCGACTATTCATTCTTCTCATTTCTATCCAAGTTTACTGGACGGGTAAAGGAGAGCAACGTCATGCGGCAGAAAAAATACGTCTATTTCTTCGGGGGGGGCAAAGCTGAGGGATCGGGCGCGATGAAAGAACTCTTGGGTGGCAAGGGATCAGGGTTGGCGGAAATGACGAACTTGAAGATTTCCGTCCCCCCCGGATTTACGATTACCACCGATGCCTGTGTGGAATATTTTCATTCCAAAAAACGTTACCCGGGCACTATGTGGGATCAAGCCCTACGAGGGCTGCGTCAAGTGGAGCAGGCGATGAAAGCTCGGTTAGGCGATCCGGATCATCCGCTGCTGGTATCCGTGAGATCCGGGGCTCGGGCCTCCATGCCCGGCATGATGGACACAGTGTTGAATCTTGGCCTGAACCAACAGACGGTTCAGGGGTTAGCCAAAAAGACCGACAATCAACGATTTGCCGTTGATGCCTACCGGCGTTTTATTACGATGTTTGCGAGCGTAGTGATGGGCATGTCCCGCGAGTGTTTTGAAAAAGCCCTCGATGCCATGAAACAGACGGAAGGGGCGAATCATGATACGGATTTAACCGAACATGCACTGAGTCGTTTGGTCGACCAGTATTTGTTGCTTGTGAAAACAGAAACCGGTTCTGACTTTCCACAGGATCCCTTCGAGCAACTGCGAATGTCCATTAATGCCGTCTTTGATTCCTGGTTTGGCGACCGGGCGGTGACGTATCGGCGGCTCTACGACATTCCGGACGAATGGGGAACGGCGATCAATGTGCAGGCCATGGTGTTCGGGAATATGGGAGACACGAGTGGAACCGGCGTGGCCTTTACGCGGAATCCGGCCAATGGGATGCCCACCTTTTTCGGAGAATGCTTGTTGAATGCTCAAGGCGAGGATGTGGTGGCGGGGATTCGGACGCCCATGCCCGTGGAATCGTTAAAAGAGGCGCTGCCAAGTGCTTACAAAGACCTCATTAAGACCCAACGTATTCTTGAAAAACATTATCGCGACATGCTTGATCTGGAATTCACGATTCAAGAAGGCAAATTGTATATGTTGCAAACCCGGGTGGGGAAACGCACCGGGATTGCTGCCGTCCGAATTGCCGTTGATATGGTCAGGCAGGGGCTCATCGATAGGCGAGAAGCCGTCAAGCGTGTCGCTCCTGAGCAACTCTCCCAATATCTCTATCCAATTTTTGAAAGCAGTGATGAGGCAAAATTTCAAGCGATAGGAAAAGGATTGCCAGCTGGTCCCGGCGCGGCGGCTGGGCGAATTGCCCTCACACCTGACCGGGCGGTGGAACTCAAGGCCAAAGGGGAACGCGCCATCCTGGTAAGGCATGAAACCAGTCCTGACGATATTCACGGCATGCATGCGGCAGAAGGCTTTTTGACCGCAAAAGGCGGGGTGACTTCTCACGCGGCGGTCGTGGCAAGGCAGATGGGCAAAGTCTGTATTGCCGGCTGCGATGCTGTGGAAGTGTTGTCCGATGGTAACAACGTGAAGTTTGGAACCTTGGTGTTGGCTGAAGGCGAGTATATTTCTTTAAATGGCTTTACGGGACAAGTCTATGCGGGAGATATTCCCGTAGTGGATTCCGAAATGATCCAGGTTATTCAGGGTCGGCTGGACCCCAAGCAGTCGGAAAAGTATGGATATTTTTCCACGATCTTGAAGTGGGCGGATGCGTTTCGAGTGTTGCGCATACGATCCAATGCGGATGTGCCGGACCAAGCGCAAATCGCGCGCGGTTTTGGCGCTGAGGGCATCGGCCTCTGCCGTACAGAGCACATGTTTTTTGCTGAAGATCGTGTGTCTATCATGCAAAAAATGATTCTGGCGTCTTCTCGTGAAGAACGCGAAATATATTTAGAACAATTGCTCCCGCTGCAACGGAAGGATTTTATCGGGCTCTATCGGGAGATGAAGGGGTTCCCAGTGACCATTCGATTGCTGGATCCACCTTTACATGAATTCTTGCCTAAGCGAGAGCATTTGCTGGTGGAATTGGCCAAACTTGAGCTGACAAATGGTGATCCTGCGGTTATTAAAGAGAAACAGCGAATTTTAGATCGTGTCGAAGAGCTGCATGAGTTTAATCCAATGCTGGGCCTTCGAGGTTGCCGCTTAGGTATCACAATGCCGGAGATTACTCGGATGCAGGTGCAAGCGATTTTCGAAGCAGCCTGCGAAGTCGCGCAGGAAGGCAAGAAGATTGTGCCCGAGATCATGATTCCGTTGGTGGGTATGGCCTCGGAAATGAAAGCCCAAAAGGAACTTATTCGTGATGTGGCACAACAGACGATGGCGCAATATGGGATCAAGCTGAGCTATCTGGTTGGAACTATGATCGAGTTGCCACGCGCAGCGGTGACGGCAAAGCAGATTGCCAAAGATGCGGAATTCTTTTCTTTTGGTACGAATGATTTGACCCAAACCATGTTTGGCTTTTCTCGGGATGACGCGGGCCCCTTTATCGGATTTTATCTTGACCGGCAGGACCGGTGTCCGGTCTGCCAGCGTACCAACGTGGATTGGAAAAAGATGGTCTGTCGCATGTGCAAAGCCACCATCGAAAAGAAAGCCGAAAATATTTTACCGGCCGATCCCTTTGAGGTGTTGGATCAAGAAGGGGTGGGAGCCATAATGAAATGGGCCATTCAGGAGGGGCGGAAAACCCGGCCTGGCATTAAACTTGGCATCTGTGGGGAGCATGGCGGTGATCCCAGCTCGGTAGCGTTCTTCCATGAATTGGGATTGAATTATGTGAGTTGTTCACCCTATCGAGTGCCGATCGCACGCCTTGCCGCTGCACAAGCGGCTGTGGCTGTGCTTGAACGCGAAGAAAGTCAGCGTTCCTCTGGAAAAGCGACAAGGAAAAAACGAACGTCGATTGCCAAATCGACAAGGAATGTCTCCAAGAAAAAAACGGTCACGAAAACGATTCCAGCCAACAAGACTATCCTTAAAAAAACATCAGTGAAAAAGAAAACAACATCGAAATCTGCGCCTCGTAAGAAATCTCCAACTTCCTCGAAAAGACGGTGACCACCGCCCAATCTGATCGTCTCTACATGAAACGTGCCCTTTCTCTGGCGACCCGGGGAAAGGGGAAGACGAATCCCAACCCTATGGTTGGCGCGGTGATCGTCAATCAGGGGCGTATCGTTGCCGAAGCCTATCATCGTCAGGCAGGAAAGCCCCACGCAGAAATTTTGGCGCTTCACCGAGCCGGGCCGCGTGCGAGGGGTGGCGTGCTCTATGTCACGTTGGAGCCCTGTTGCCACCTTCACAAACGGACCCCTCCCTGTGTACCACTCTTGATACAGTCTGGTCTGACCCGGGTTTGTGTGGCCATGGCCGATCCTAACCCACAAGTCAGTGGCCAAGGCATCCACATGCTCAAACGTGCAGGGCTTCAAGTTACGGTTGGTGTGTTGGAAGAAGAAGCACAGCAATTGAATGCGGTGTATCGGCATTGGATTACAACGGGGCGGCCGTTTGTCATCCTAAAAGGAGCGATGACCGTAGATGGCAAAATTGCCACCAGAACAGGACAGTCGAAATGGATCACCGGCGACCAGGCACGGCAAGATGTTCACCGTATCCGAAGTCAGGTTGATGCGGTCATGGTGGGCATTGGGACCGTGCTGGCAGACAATCCGGAATTGTCGGCCAGAGGATCAAAGAGGGCCACCGGGCCGCGAATGGGCCGGCAGCCCGTACGCGTAGTGTTGGATAGCCGGTTGCAAATTCCCTTCAAGGCAAAAATCTTACAATGGGTACATGAGCAACCTACTATTGTTTGTACGACGGGCCAGGCCTCGCCGAAAAAAATTCAAACGCTACGAGAGCAAGACGTTCAGGTATGGGTTCTTCCCCAAAAGAAAGGAAGGGTTTCGTTGAAAGCCTCGTTGACCCAATTAGGCACAAAAGGTATGACCTCTGTTCTGTTAGAGGGTGGGAGCACACTTAATGCCTCTGCCCTTCACGAGGGTTTGGTCAATCAGGTACGATTATATGTCGCACCCCTATTAATGGGGGGGCAAGATGCCAAGAGCTTGATTGGTGGAGTTTCACCTAAGAGGCTTGAGCAAGGCCGGCGCCTTGTAAACCCGGAACTTCAAAAAATTGGTCAGGACTGGCTCCTAACTGCAAACATTGATTCTAAAAAGTAAGAAGAACCTTTCGATAGCTCTGTGAGACTCGCCATTTTTGTCCCAAGAATATTACAATGCTACTTGAACAAGCATATTGGGAAAACAGCAATAAGGCACTGAAGCGATGACCAATCTCACTTCCACTGATCAGCAAGATTTAGCGCGAGCAGTCGATCTTCTCGAAAATCCATCCTTTGCGGCGAAAGTTACGAATCTCATCGGAGCCCCGGTTGAAAAAGCAATCACGATGTTGCCCGATGGCGTTTCTGAAAAGCTGGTTGGAACCACGCAAAAAGCCCTTTCTAAAGCCATGGATTTAGCCGTCTCTACGCTGGATGAACGCTATCGAGGCGAATCCGCAGATGGTGCCCATCGGTTTTTGACCACCGTGAGCGGAGCGGTAGGAGGCGCGTTTGGTTTGTTGGCCCTTACGGTGGAGTTGCCCATCTCGACGACCATCATGTTGCGGTCTATTGCCGATATTGCCAGAAGTGAAGGCGCGCCGCTTTCTGATGCCGCAACGAAGTTGGCCTGTTTAGAAGTCTTTGCGCTGGGGGGGGCAAAACACGATGATGATGGAGTCGATACAGGATATTTTGCTGTGCGGGCCGCCTTAGCAGGGGCCATGACGGAAGCGGGCAAGTATTTAGTTGAGCATGGATTGGCCAGTTCCGGGGCACCAGTATTGGTGCGGTTTTTGGCTAAAATTGCCTCCCGGTATAGTATTCATGTTTCCGAGAAGGCGGCGGCACAAGCCATTCCGTTACTAGGGGCAGCAGGTGGAGCAACGATTAATTTGCTTTTTATGGATCACTTTCAAAGTATGGCACGTGGGCATTTTATCGTTCGTCGGTTGGAGCGAACATATGGCAAAGAACTGATTCGTGAAACCTATCGAGGCCTTGCCTCAAGAAACTAAGGGTTCGCGAAACAA
>CBDUWS010000005.1:0-22072 GCA_965370985.1 uncultured bacterium | reverse complement strand
AGGCAGCATTTTCAATAGGCTGGAAAACTGGATCCTGAAAATCGATCCATTATCCATTTCACTCTGTATCGCAATCATTTGGGTGTGTCGTCAACCCGTGAGCAACATTTGAGTGGAGGTTATCGGTACCAGTGGGAGGAGTGAGAAGGGAAGAGGATATCGTAAAAAATGAGATCCAAGATGTATGGCTACCTTGAGTTTCTTATTTTTCATCTTGCTTTCCCGCTCCTGTAAGTTCTTGGATTTTGGCGATGAGCACTTCAACTTGAAAAGGTTTTTGGATAAAGGTACTGATGGTAGATTGAGTGAAATGTTTCATGGCTTCTTCTTCAGCATATCCACTAGAAACAAGAATAGGAACGTGTGGATTCAGATCTCGAATTACTTCAGCTAACTTGCCTCCGTCTAAATTTGGCATGGTGAGATCGAGGAAAACGAGTGCAATCTCGTCTTGATATTGTTCGAAAATGTGAGCACCCGCTTTTCCATCTTTGGCAACCAGGGCATCGAAGCCAATTTCATGTAGGATGAGGGAACAAGCCGTTCTGACCTCTTCTTCGTCATCGACGACGAGTATTTTGGTGGGTGTGGGGTTGATCGATGGTTTCATTGGTAAGGTGACAGAGGGAGAGCGCTGAGCCGAGGGTTTTTTGCTGCTGGGAAACATGAACCAAAGCTCTGTCCCGTGTCCGACCTGGCTGCGCACGGCGATGGCGGCTCCATGGCCACGCACGAGGCCCAACAGCGTTGCTAGCCCTAGTCCACGGCCCGGGAATTTTGTGCTAAAAAAAGGATCAAAGATTTTAGGGATTAATTCCGGCTTTATGCCATTTCCGGTATCTTGAATGTTCAACGACACACATGGGCCCCAAGGTAGATCCCCCATAATATGATACTGACTGAAATCCTGTGTAGAGGTATCCAGGGAATTCGTATTTATACAGATCGTTCCGTCTTGATCTCCAATGGCTTCTGCAGCGTTTGTCACGACGTTCATGAGTAATTGCCGGAGTTGCGAACGATCCCCGTAAATAGCGGGGAGGTCGGTTGCCAAATTGAACGTTAAGGTAATTCGCTTGGATACGGTCGATCGGAGGAACGCTTGGCTGTCTCTCAGAAATTGCTGAAGATCAATCGGTTGAAAAACTAATTGTGTTTGGCCGGCAAAGGTCAACATTTGGTTTGCCAGTTCTCCTCCACGGAGTCCCGACTTTTCAATAATGTGCAAATGGTTGCGAGCCGGGGATTCGGGTGAGAGGGATCGCAAGGCTAACCCCGCACGAGCCACAATCGACATAAGTAAATTGTTGAAGTCGTGCGCAATGCCTCCTGCCAAGACTCCCAAGCTTTCCAGCTTTTGCACATATTGTCGTTCTGTTTCATGACGCTGTCGTTCTTCCTCAGCTTTTCGGCGTTCGGTCAGATCCCGCAACGAGGTGAGATAGGCAGGCTCATTGTTCCATTCAATTGGTACGATTCTCATTTCAACAGGGGTAGGCGGTGTGTGCTGTTGCCCAATCGTAATTTCACTAGTTTGTCCTGGAACCATTGGATATCCAAATGGGGAAGCCAAGAGTTCCTCTGCGGTTTGCTGAAAGAGGTGTTCTGCCGCAGGGTTCGTGAAGCGGATGAGGCCGTTGGTGTCGACTACGACCAAACCATCAACTGACGATTGTAAAATTGTGCTTGATTGACGCTCAAGGGCATGAAGACGATGCTGTGTGGTCAATTGGTCGATGGCTTGCTGGATATGACGCCACAAAAATTCTTCGGATAGGGTGTTTTTGATGAAATAATCCTGGACTCCACGCTTGATCGCTTGCGTCGCGATTTCTTCGTTACCCTGTCCTGTGAGAAAAATAACTGGAGTGTCAGATGGTGAGTGCGAGACACTAAGTCTCGACAGGAAATCTAACCCGGTCATATCGGGGAGTTGATAATCTAGGAGAATGCAGTGGGGAGAAAGTCTCGCACAGGCCTCCAGGGCTTGTTCTCCAGTCTCCATTTCTTGGATGTCTAGGGGAACGGGGGCGGAATGTTGAATCCATTGACTATATGTGGAGCGGTCGGTTGGACTGCCGTCAACGATAAAAAGAAGGATGCTGGTCAGTTGAGGTTGTGAGCTGTGATGGCGCATATTCAAATCTGACCATTTGAAAAGCAGTCGTATGGATGGGACCCAGTGTGAATACCGTTGGTTTGGCTCTCAATGAGGGCCAATCCTACATGAGTGACCTTGATTCCTTTTCCTCTGAAAACCCGCAGTAATGCCTCATTTTTCAAAATGAGGAAGGTTCGAATGAGTGGCATCATACCCGTGTCGAAGACTTGTTTCAATGGAGAATATTTTTATTTGAATGGAGCGAAACATCGACGATTGTGAGGGGTGAAAAGATGAAAGCAAAAGGGGAAAAAGAAGTTTGTCAGGGGTAAGCTTGAAGGCGCGAAAAATGGGAAATGAGAAGAAAAAATGGAAGTGCGAAAGTATTCAATGGGTGAAGTTTTTCTGGCTTATTCCTTCTTACTTTTCCCCTTTGACATATTATGTCTGCACCATGTGTAGGGCGCTTTCATTGGCAGGGAGTGGAGGTGCGAGCCAGTAGCCTTGCATGGCATCGCATCCATGTTCTTCGAGAAAATCAACTTGCTCCTGTGTTTCCACGCCTTCCGCGATGACTTGCATGCCCAGAGTTTTCCCCAGAGAAATGACGGCCTCGACAATGGCGGCATCATTGGTGTTGTGGGGAAGTTGTTGAATAAGGCTTTTGTCCAGTTTGATGCCATCTACGGGAAAAGATTTGAGATAGCGCAGTGAAGCATACCCGGCGCCAAAATCATCAATATAAAGATGCACGCCCATGGCTTTGAGGTCGCGTAGGGTTTGGATTGTCTCTTCTGTTTCGTGAATTAAAAATGTTTCTGTCAGCTCCAACTTAAGATTTCCTGGATCCAAATGGGAACGATTGAGAATATCTTGGATGAGGGCTGGTAAATTCCCATGGTGAATTTGTCGAGCGGAGAGGTTGACGGCCACGTGTGGAGAAGAAAATCCCTGTTTTTCCCAGTATTTGGCCTGTTTGCTGGCCGCGCGCAAGACCCATTCTCCGATTGGAATGATCATGCCATTTTCTTCGGCTTGGGGAATAAATTGATTAGGGCCAATCAGGCCTTGGTAGGGGTGATGCCACCTCAATAGTGCTTCCATCCCGATGATTTCCTTGGTACGAAGATTCATTTGCGGTTGGTAGTGAAGTAAAAATTCTTTTTTGGCCAATGCTCGGCTAAGCTCCACTTCAAGGGTTGAGCCATCAAGCCCCGCTGTTTTCATCCCTGCCGTATAGAACTGATAATTATTTCCCCCTTGGGCTTTGGCTCGGTACATGGCCGCATCGGCGTGAGAGAGGAGTGCTTGTGGGTTGGCACTATCCCAAGGGTAGATTGTAATGCCAAGGCTTCCCGTAACCTGGAGTTGATGGTGATTTACGATAATTGGTTGAGCTAGAAGTTGGAGAATGCGCTGTGCTACGGCTGCCACGTCTTCGACAGAAATAATTTGTTCGAGTAAGACCGCAAATTCGTCTCCGCCTAAGCGCACGCCTGTGTCAATTTCCCTGATGCATTTTTTGATGCGAGTGGCGACGGTTTTGAGTAAAGAATCCCCACATTCATGCCCGAGCGTGTCATTGATGGCCTTGAAATGATCTAAATCTAAAAACATTAAAGCCATGGCCATATCATTGCGATTGCAACGAGCCACGGCACAGTTCAATCGTTCATAGAAGAGGCCACGGTTGGCTAATCCTGTAAGGTGATCATAATGAGCCAGTTGCGTAATGCGCTGGGTCGCACGATGACGTTCCATCGCATAGCGAATGGCTCGGCACAAAGTTGAACTACTTGTTTGCCCTTTGATTAAGTAATCCTGGGCCCCGCTTTTCACCGCAAGAATGGCTTGTTCTTCATCCTCGACACCACTCAGAATCAAAATAGGAGCGCCTGGGCAGTATTGGATAAACTGGGGAATAGATTCAAAGCTTTGTCCTTCAGGTAAATGGAGGTCCAAGATAATGGCTTGAAAGGATTGGTGTTGGACAAGATCTAATGCTTCACTGACAGAGAGACATTGCTCCAGAGTAAATTGATTTTGGAGCCCTTCCTTCAGCATATTGTTAATCGTCAAGGCTTCTTGGTGATCATCTGCTACCAACAGGAGCTTAATCATGAGTTTGTCTTTCCCCCATTCGCTCGTTCATCAAGATTTTTGTGCAATGTGTGATAAATCTTGTCTTCTGCTTATCTTCTCGGATGTTGGAGGATATTCTTGATCATTCTGAGGAATTTTCTGATTGCAGAGATCCGAGGATAGAGAATGCTGTCTGCCATATAAATTTAATTAAATTAAATAGTTATGATTGCAGATTTATAAAAAAATCACTGGGACTTGCAGTAATTTTCTTAGGTATAAATAGCTAACACTTAAAGAGTAAAAATTTTAAAAAATTCAGTCCAATCCATTTACTTCCTGTTAAAATATTTCGTATAGTGTCTTCAAATTGCGCTTTCTTGCAATTCTTTCAATTTTCTTAAACAATAGTGCTAATCCCTGGTTTCGCCGCTACAGCGAATCACGTAGTGTTTTTATGAAATTTGAGGCGCGCTTTTATCATGGTGTGGATAATATTTTCAGTCCAATTTGCAGCCCATTAGGCCATTCATTAAAGCAAGATGACATTGATTCACGGAAGCGTGGCCCTACTACATTGGTCATAGGGTCTTCGAAAAAGTGTTATGATTGAGAGACGCTACTAATTTTTTAAGGAGCCACGCATGGGAAAAACGACAACATTGGTAGAGGTGATTCAGCGGTTGATTGAGATTGGTCGGCCCAAGGGCCATATCACCTTGAAGGATTTGACGCGTGTGCTTCCTGCCGATCAAATCACCTCTGAACAATTACATGCGATTCTGGGTGCGTTGCATGAAGCAAGTATTCAGGTTATTGACCCTGCCAAACGGACGGTGTTGCAGTTGGCTTCTCTGAAAAAGAGTACAGGCCTCGAAGATGCTGATGAGTCAGAGGAAGAAACTGATTCCTCCTTAGATATTGATTTAACCCCAGGGGAGCCTACTCGGATTGATGATCCCGTGCGATTGTATTTGAAGGAAATGGGTCGAGTGCCCCTGCTGACCCGTGAGGGGGAAATTGAACTTGCCAAGCATATTGAAGAAGGTAAACGGGATTTGGCCTGCTCCGTCTATGGCATGCCGGTGAACATTCAATACCTCGAGGCTCTTCATGAGCAACTGAAGCAGGAGGAGATTCGGGTGCGGGATATTGTGTTATTACAGGAAACCTTGGAAGAAGAAGACGTTGAAGAAGACCCTCAAGCTGGTGAGCAAGAAGATGAGGAACTTCGGCTTCGGACGCTCGAAAGTTTGACCACAGTTCGGAAGCTTGGCCGGAATCTCGTGTCCCTCTATACCCAGAATCGTGAGAAAGGAACATCCAAACTCAAGCAAGCTCAAATTGATAAACGACTGAAAACCCTCACAGATCAGTTGGTCGATCAGGTCGAGTCATTAAATCTGCATCAACGTGTGAAGGATTATATGTTGAGACGGGTTAAAGATTTAGGCCAGGATATTCGTTCGGCTGATCAGGTTATTACACGGAATACGAAGAAGCTGGGCTTTGCTGGACAAGATGGAATTCAGGTCATTGGGAAAAAAGCTAAGACGGTCTCAAGGGCGACAAGCAGAAGAAAGCCTCAATTGACTTCCGAAGAAATCGAACGACTTAAGAAAGACGTTCAAGCGGCCAAAGACGTCATACAAAATATTCAGAATGATGTCTTAGCCATGCCGTTGGAAGAGTTTAAATCGGCATTGGTTATCTTGGGTGATGCTGAAGAGATGGTGAAGCGCGGCAAAGCTAAATTGATTGAAGCCAATTTGCGCCTGGTCGTCAGTATTGCGCGAAAATATACAAATCGAGGTTTGCAATTTATCGATTTAATCCAAGAAGGTAATATTGGGTTGATGCGTGCCGTAGACAAGTTTGAATATCAACGTGGCTATAAATTTAGTACCTATGCGACGTGGTGGATTCGGCAAGGTGTGACTCGTGCGATTGCGGATCAGGCGAGGACAATTCGTATTCCTGTTCATATGATTGAAGCGAATACCAAGCTTGCACGAACGGCCAGGCAATTAGTCCAGCAATTGGGGCGCGAACCGACTCCTGAAGAAATTGCAGAACGGATGGGTTTGACTCCAGAAAAAGTTCGTATGATGTTGGATATTTCCAAGGGAACGATTTCCTTGGAAACTCCGATTGGGGAAAAAGAAGATAGTCAATTAGGTGACTTAATTGAAGATAAAAATGCGGTTTCACCGATGGATGCCGCTAATCGCTATGATCTACAGCGTCAAATTGCCAATGCCTTAGGAGTTTTAACTCCCCGGGAGGAGACTGTCATTCGGAAGCGATTTGGGATTGGTGATAGCACCGATCATACCTTGGAAGAAATTGGACAGGACTTTGATGTAACTCGTGAACGAATCCGTCAGATTGAAGCTAAGGCATTAAAAAAATTGCGGCATCCCAGTTGTAGCCACAAACTTCGGAGTTTGGTCGACCATCTTTAATTCAGAATGATTCTGGAGAATTGAAGAGGCCTCGTCACATGCATGACGAGGCCTCTTTTTTTATATAATGTATTGTGGTGGGGTTCTAGCAAATATATGGGGAACGATTATCCCTAAAACTTACTAGCCTTTGAGGCTTGCCCTTCTCCCTTCTTATGTCTAGGTGGTAGAATTTTTCTAGCATGCGTATTTTAGTTGTTGAAGATGAACCGAAAGTTGCGTCTTTTATTCGGCGCGCGTTAGAGGAGGAAAGTTACGCCGTCGATGTCTGTGCTGACGGGGCTGGTGGGTTAGATTGGGCGCAAATGGTTGACTACGATCTTATTATCCTAGATTTAATGTTGCCTGGTTTGCCTGGGGTCGAAGTGTTGAAGCGTGCGCGTGCCGCCGGAGTAAAAACTCCGGTGATGATTTTGACAGCACGTTCAGAGGTGGATCAACGCGTCAAAGGTCTTGATGCCGGTGCAGATGATTATTTAACCAAACCGTTTGCGATTGAAGAATTGCTGGCAAGGGCTCGGGCCTTGCTTCGACGTGCCGGTGGTGCGCCCTCTGGTATTTTGCAAGTGGATGACGTAGTTCTCAATCCTGTGACTCGAGAGGTCACATGTGGAGAACAGCGTTTGGAATTCACAACCAAGGAATATGCGCTTATGGAATATTTAATGCGAAATGCTGGGCGTGTGCTGACACGCTCGATGATTGCTGAGCATGTTTGGGATTTAGACTTTGATACGTTCACCAATGTGATCGATGTTTACATTAGTTATCTGCGCAATAAGATTGATAAAGGTCGGGATCGCAGCTTAATTCAAACCATCCGTGGGAGCGGGTATATGATGAGGTCTGATGGGTGAATAATACCTCGATCCGGGTTCGGCTCACCTTGTGGTATGGGTCGGCCCTAGCTCTCATCTTGCTCCTCTTTGCTGTGGCGTTGTATTTGGTGATGTCGCGTGCACTACGAGAGCAAGTCGATGCGTCATTAGATGAAGCTTCGGCGGTGGCTATTCGGACGTTGGGTGAACATCGCTTTGGTCCATTTCTCATTTTTGAAGATTTATCGCAAGACTTTCCTGAAATTGCGTTGTTGGATAAATTTTTCCAAATTTTCGGGCCGGCAGGGCAAGTCACCATTCAATCATCAAATATTCAAAGTCGAGAAATCCCCTTAAGTCAAACTGCCTTTCGTGCCTCGCTTGAAGGGCGGTCCACGTTTGAATCGGTCAAGTTCAAGAAAGGCGTTTCGCTTCGATTACTCTCTGTTCCCATTCGTCAAGGCGAGCAACTAGTGAATATTTTGCGCGTGGGAACATCTTTGCAGGCAACTGATCGGATGCTACGTCGATTATTGACCGGTTTGTATATTGCTTCTCCATTAGCCTTGTTAGTCTCCTTAATGGGGGGGTGGTTTTTAGCTGGGCGGGCTCTGCGTCCGGTTCACGCCATTACTCAAGCGGCTCGCCGTATTACGGCTGGTGATTGGAGTCAACGAATTCAGACGCCGCATTCCAATGATGAGATTGGACAATTGGCCTCAACGTTCAACGACATGATTGGACGCTTGGAAGTGTCGTTTAAGCAAATTCGCCAATTCAGTGCAGATGCCTCACATGAATTGCGGACGCCTCTCACGATTACCAAAGGCGAGACTGAGCTGGCATTACGCCGTCCTCGCCAAGCGGAAGATTACCGAGTGGTGTTGGAAAGCAACTTGGAAGAGATCGATCGCATGAGCCGGATTGTGGATGAATTACTATTTTTATCGCGTGCCGATCTTGGAGAAATTAAATTGAAGATGGTCCCCGTGCAACTAGACGATCTTTTTCGAGAAATTCACCAACAGGCAGCGGTTTTAGGAAAAGAACGCCAGATTCAGACGGTCCTAACAAGAATCGAACCCGTTGTGGTGGAAGGGGATGATTTGCGATTGCGTGAACTATTATTGAATCTGGTCGATAACGCGGTGAAATACTCTCAGGAAGGGCAAACCGTGGAGTTGGCTTTAGGCCTTGCTGGAAACCAGGCAAAGCTCACGGTCCAAGATCATGGGATTGGCATTGCTCCAGAGAATCGCATGAGAGTATTCGATCGTTTTTATCGCACGGACGAAGCGCGTGCCCATGGGGCCAAAGGTACGGGGCTGGGCTTGTCTATTTGCAAGTGGATTGTTGATGTCCATCATGGAACAATTGAACTTCAAAGCACTGTTCATGGTGGTTCGTGTTTTACAGTTTTCCTTCCATTGTCTTCAGCGACTGCCTAAGATTTTCTTTTCTCTACACTGGTTTCCATTAAAAAGTTTTAATGTTCTCTTAATTTCCCTTTCATATCGGGATGGTACATCTATACCTAGATGATTCAATAGGTGAAGACACGCAAGCCATTCTTGAAAAGGGGGTTGTTATGACCACACTTCAGGCTGTTCCAGCATTGATCCAAACACAGAAAAATCATGCACCATATTTACAGAAACGGCGTGTGATCAAACGTCCGTCTCTGTTGTCTCGAACATCATCCAAACCAAACAATGAGAACTGGGACCAAGATGAACAGGACAAAAAAACAGCTGACCCTAGTTCGGTGAACTTAGAATCTATGTATTTTCGAGGATTCCGTTCTCGTCCATTGTTACATGCAGAAGAAGAACGTAAGTTGGCCATACGGCTGTATGAGGGGACAACCCATCTTCGCACATTGTTACAACAGGCGCTGGAAATTGCTGGAAAACTGCAATCACAAGAGGAAGTTGATTTAGGCCATGAGCGATTGCAAGAAATGCTGGACCTGAAAGGCTACTCGCCTCCGGTAATTGAAGAGTTCCTGCAATCTGTGTTGACGTTACAATATTTTGCTGTCTCCAAAGGGAAAGAAGGACGGAAAATCAGTCAACAGGCTTCAGATCTTTATCATTCTATTCAAACCGTTCGAATGGAGATTGAGGAGCCGAAGGACGAACTGGTTCAACGCAATCTTCGTCTTGTCGTCAATGTGGCCAAACGATATCTTGGGCGTGGTCTGAACTTTTTAGACTTAGTCCAGGAAGGTAATATTGGTTTAATGAAAGGGGCGGAGCGATTTGATTACACCCGTGGATTCAAATTTAGCACCTATGCGACTTGGTGGATTCGTCAAGGCATTACCCGGGCAATAGCGGATCAAAGCCGAACCATTCGGGTGCCGGTTCACACCAATGAGGCTTTGACGAAAATTGCGAAAACGGCGCAACGGCTTGCACAGCAATATGACCGAGAGCCAACGTTTAAAGAAATTGGACAGGTGTTGAATATGGGCAGCGATCGAGTAAAAGAAACCCTAGAAGCATTCCAAGAACCCATATCCTTGGATGCTCCGTCTGTTGATGGAGAAACGGAGTTGGGTGAGTTGATCCCTGATCTCGACTGTTCTGCTCCAGACGAGGAGGTTTCCCGTAAGTCCAATGCCCGTTGGCTCGCAAAAATTTTTCAAGTTTTAAATCCTCGCGAAGAACAAGTCGTTCGGTTAAGATTTGGGATTGGAGGAGATGAGCCTTGGACTCTTGAGCAAGTCGGACGTTCAATGTCGGTTACCCGTGAACGCATTCGCCAAATTGAAGTAGTGGCATTGAATAAGTTAAAAGAGTCTCACGTTAAAGCGATGCTTGCTGAAATAAAGTAAAAAATTATGTAAAATATATTAGTAAATTATACTAGTTAAGTTGAGTATGTAGTCAAGTTTTGTTGAAAATAGAAAGTTGTTGTGACAAAAGCAGGAGTGCTACCACTCCTGCTTTTGTGGTTTTATACGTATTTTGTCTTAAGATAATGCTTGGGAGTTGGGAGAGTTGGCTAATTATCTGGCCAGATATTCGCTGCAGATATGGCTGGTTAAGTGAATCTTTCTCTTGGTACGTGTACCACATGCGAATAATGATAGTGGCTTGGATCCTTTGGTCTTCTGCCCAAGTGTTTTCCCGCCGATGAGAGGGTAGGTGATAGAGAGGGCCGTACTATGGCGATTGTGATTAATGCTTCCATATCGATTCCTGATGCTGAAATTCAGTTTTCTGCCACTCGAAGTGGCGGCCCTGGCGGTCAAAATGTGAATAAGGTGAATAGTCGGGTGATTTTGGAGTTTGATCTCATTCATTCTTCAACCCTGACCTCCTATCAAAAACGACGAATAACTGCCAGCTTGGGAAATCGGATCAACCAACACGGCATCTTGCGCATGCAGGCACAACGAAACCGTTCACAGGCGGTGAATAGGGCAGAGGTAGTTGAACGATTTGTCGAATTGCTTCAAAAGGCGCTGCAGCCAATGAAGCATAGAATTCGGACCCGTGTTCCGGCCCGGGCTCGTGAACAGCGGTTGGAAGTCAAAAAACAACGGACCCAGACCAAACGTATTCGGCAAGTACCTCGAAACTTTGATGACGCCTAACTCATCAATACGATGACGGCAAGATGATAAGGAAATTTTCATGACCACTCGTTCCTCCCATGCTGCTTCGGCATTTCCTGATCCTCCTCGAGCCCCATTGATTCCTCATCGATTGGAACAGCATGATCAGGTTCGAGTTGATGACTATTATTGGCTCAACGATCGATCGAACCCGAAAGTCTTAGCGTATTTGCAGGAAGAAAATGACTATGCGATGACTCTGCGAAAGCCTCTTGCCGACTTGGAACACACGCTATTCGAAGAAATCAAAGGCCGTATCAAGCAAACGGATTTATCCGTTCCTTTTAAACAAGGGGATTATGTCTATTACATTCGTTATGAGGAAGGAAAGGAATATGCCCTTTATTGCAGGAAAAAAGGATCATTAACTAGTCCAGAAGAAATTATGATAGATGGCAATGAGCTCGCTCAAGGCCATGAGTATTTTTCTCTCGGGAATTGGATGGTGAGTTCAGGTCAAGATATTCTGGCTTATGCCATTGATACTCAAGGACGGCGGATTTACTCCATTGTCTTTAAGCACCTTACCACCGGAGAAACTTGGCAAAAAACGATTCCCTCTGTGACCGGAAATATGGAATGGGGAAATGACAATCGAACGCTCTTGTATGCGAGACAAGATCCTGAAACGTTACGGTCCTTCCAAATCTATCGGCATGAATTGGGGACTGATCCGGCACAGGATGAATTGGTTTATGAAGAACCGGATGAGACGTTTTCAGCCTTTGTGACCAAATCCAAATCCAAGCGGTTTCTCATGATTGGGCTACACCAAACCGTGAGCAGTGAGTACCGGTTTTTAAATGCGGATACCCCTGGAGGGGCGTTTCAAGTGTTTTGCCCTCGTGAGCGGGGGCATGAATACGATGTGGATCATCTTGGAGAATATTTCTTTATTCGTACGAATGAACACGCCAAAAATTTTCGCTTGATGAAGACCGAGGTGAATGCCACCCATAAAACACAATGGCAGGAAGTCATTCCGCACCGTGAAGACGTGTTCTTCGAGGGATTTGAGTTATTTCGTGAGTACCTGGTTGTAGAGGAACGCAAGCAGGGCCTCATTCATCTGCGAATTCTTCATAGATTGGAAGGGCAAGGACACGAATTGGATTTTGGAGAGCCAGCGTACTTCGCGGCATTGGGCGATAATTTTGAGATCGATACGCCCTATCTCCGTTTTGGCTATACCTCGATGACGACGCCCATGACGATTTATGATTATCATATGGAAACACGGGAAAAAGTTTTTCTGAAGCAGGAGGAAGTCCTGGGTAATTTTCAGATCCGTCATTATCAAACGGAACGTCTCTTTGCGCTTGCCGCAGATGGCACGTCGATTCCTATTTCGTTAGTGTATCGAAAAGGATTTTCCCAAAATCACACTCATCCCTTAATGCTGTACGGCTACGGGTCTTATGGAGCCAGTATGGATGCCAGTTTCAGTTCGGCCCGTCTGAGTTTGTTAGATCGTGGGTTTGTCTATGCCGTGGCTCATATTCGAGGCGGAGAAGAGTTGGGCCGGCAGTGGTATGAAAATGGAAAACTGCTTCAGAAGAAAAATACCTTTACCGATTTTATTGCCTGTGCGGAATTTCTTCTTCAGCAAGGGTATTCCCATCCGCAGAAGATCTTTGCCATGGGAGGAAGTGCCGGTGGTTTGTTAGTGGGAGCCGTGATGAATATGCGTCCGGAGTTGTTTCATGGCATGGTCGCGCAAGTGCCCTTTGTGGATGTCGTGACGACCATGTTGGACTCTAATATTCCACTCACTACTGGAGAATATGATGAGTGGGGCGATCCAAATCAGCTCGACTATTATGACTATATGTTGTCATATTCCCCATACGATAATGTTAAGTCAAAATCCTATCCGCACCTGTTAGTGACGGCGGGCCTGCATGACTCGCAAGTTCAATATTGGGAGCCGGCCAAATGGGTGGCAAAGTTGCGTGCGCTCAAAACCGATGGGCATCGCCTCCTGCTCAAAACCAATATGGAAGCTGGACATAGTGGGGCCTCAGGTCGTTTTAAACGCTATGAGGAAACGGCAATGATTTATGCCTTTCTATTGGATTTAGCTGGCCTTGCGGATACATAAATTTGCTGTCATTGCCTGTACTATTCATCTGACATCTCCTCCTGTGCACCCCCATATTTTATTGCCGATTCAGTTGACTTTCCTGTTTTCCTGCTTATCTAGGAATCAACAACGAAACATCTTCCCAGCTGGGTGAGTGAAGAAAACGTATCGTGTTGACGAACAACATTACGAAGGAGGAACTATACTATGTTAGTGAAATGGAATCCTTATACTGAGCTAGAACGAAGTGTGAATGAGTTATTTGATCGGCCGTTTGGGTTGCGTCCTACTCGGGACGAGAGAAATGGGGAAGCCGTAGTTTGGCAGCCACCGGTCAATGTCTATGAAGACAATGACCACCTGGCAATTGAAGCTCAACTACCCGGTATTGATTTGAATGATATTGAACTATCGGTGAAGGAGCAGACGTTACATCTGCGTGGTGAACGAAAGGCAGAAACCGAAAAATCCAAAGGTGGGTATCATCTTCGAGAAGCCCACTATGGAACTTTCTCGAGAAGTTTTTCGCTTCCGAGTACAGTGAAGCCCGAGGAGGCGAAAGCCACCTATGACAAGGGGGTCTTGACGATTGCAATTCCCAAACAAGAGAAGGCTAAACCTCGGACGATTACAATCGAAGCCAAATAACCCTTGCTGATTATGTGCTATGTAATATGGCAGGTATGACTTTCTGAAAGGTTGTGCCTGCCATAATTATTTGTTGTAAAAGAAAAATGGGGAAGAGGAGTCAGGGGTAAGAAGCTAGCGCAGAAGAATTCCCTTTTCTGTATTGTGACCCTATTCGGAATTTTCAAACACTCGGCAGAGCCGGTATCAGTTTTCCTCAACTTCTGGGGTTAGGAAAAATTTCTCTTGCCAGATGGCTGGAGATTCTCTACATTCCTATTCATGACGGCTCGTCCCTTTCGGGCAAAGGTACTGAAAACCCGGCATCTAACCAGAGATATTCGAGAAATGACTCTGGAGATGATTGAGCCCTCCGTATTGTCGTTTCAGTCGGGCCAATCGGTTGCCGTGACGGTGGCTGATCCGATCTCAGGTTCCTCTCTACTCCGTTATTACTCTGTTGCGTCCCCACCCCATTCTTCCAGGGAAATCGTCTTATTATTGAATAGTCATGATCGAGGAAAAGGCTCGACATTTTTGTTGGAGAATGAGATTGGCGCCGATCTAGAGATGTCTGGTCCCTATGGATCCTTCACCCTGCAACATGATCTGGATCGTGAATTATTCTTTGTCGGAACCGGAACGGGGATTGCGCCGTTGTGGTCCATGATGGCGACATTGTTAGCCCAGCCGTCTTCGCCACCGATTACCTTGTTATGGGGACTGCGATGTGAGTCCGACAGATATTATCTTCAGGAATTGGAGTCGTGGAAAACCCAATATGAAAAATTTTCCTATATTCTGACGCTGTCGCAACCGGGTTCAGGATGGCAAGGGGAAACCGGCCGAGTCACCGATCTGCTGCAAGCACTTTCAATTGTTGACCATTTGGCGGTGTATGTCTGTGGTAATCGTATGATGGTGAAGGAAGTCACTGACTTGTTAAATAAAAAAGGTGACTGTGCCATTTTTCGGGAAGGACATCATGGAAATAGCTAACGTGCGTTTTGGTTGCGGTTATGATATCTATTTTTGAAAAATGAATGCAGCGATGAACCTATCCAACGATCCAAGTCCATATTGTGAGACAGATACTTGTGACTCAGATATAGGTCTCTATATTCATATCCCGTTTTGTGTGAAACGATGTCATTTTTGTGCCTTTTACTTAGTAATGCAGGAAGAAAGGCGTATCGAACGATTTCTTGGTGCGCTTGAAATAGAATTAACGCTCTATGCTGCACAACTCAATGGTGCTCAACAACGTGTCTCAACGGTCTATGTTGGTGGTGGGACGCCGACCGCGGTATCATCAGCTCAGTTGGCACATGTGCTCACGAAGGTTGCTACGCAGTTTTCTTTGACGAAAGACTATGAAGTAACCGTAGAAGCGACTCCGGAGTCCTTCACCACTGAATATCTTGAAACACTTCGTGAAGCTGGAGTGACCCGATTGAGTATGGGGATTCAAACATTTGATCAGCAAGAACGGATACGCTTAGGACTTTCCAGCACGGAAGAAGAGGCCACTGCAGGGATCGGGTTGGTTAAACAGGCAGGATTTACTAATTTCAATTTTGATTTAATCTACGGAATTCCTGGACAAACCGTATCGTCCTGGGAACGAACGCTTCGCCAAGCTTGTGAGTTTGAACCCACTCACCTTTCCTGTTATGCCCTTTCGCTGGAAGAAGGAACGCGGTTTGATTTAGCGTTCCGACGGGGTGAGCTGGATCTGATCGAGACTGAGGTGGAAAGACAGTTTCAGGCCCAGGCGATCACACTATTGGACGTGGCCGGATATGCCCGATATGAAATTTCGAATTGGTTGAAGCCTGGCCAAGCATGCCGACACAATCGGCGCTATTGGCAAGGCCAGGACTATGTTGGTCTGGGTCCCAGTGCCCAATCCTATCTATCCGGCTGCCGTTTCGGAAATGTCGCCAATCTAGATCAGTATTGTCGGCAGCTTGAGAGTGGCGAATTGCCTGTTGGTGAACGAGAACTTTTGTCGATTGCTCAACAAGAAAAAGAACGCGTTGTATTTGGTTTACGATTAATCGATGGTGTACCAATTAATTCGGTTAAACGGATTGGGCACGAGCCGACATGGACAGCTTCCCTGACTCCCTTGTTAGAAGAGGACTATCTGGTCCAAACATCTTCACGGTTGGTCTTGACGGCCAAAGGCCGTCAGTTTGCTGATACGGTGGCCAGGCTATTATTGTGAATGCTCTGAAGCCCGTTGGGTTTTAATATTTTGTTATGGTTCTATTAGACCAATCCGTGAAAGGATGGAAGAGCCCAACCAGAAAAAAAAGACGAATGCCAGGACGAAAAATAGAATCATGCTAATGACAATTACACTGACGTAAACCCAATCAATGAGGGTTGTGACCGGAGTCGTGGTTTGGCAATGCCGATGCAGTATTTGGGCATTTTGGAGATTGCTTTTAAACCAGATAGAAAAGAGATCGCCGATTATGGGAATGGCTCCCACAACCATATTGATGAAGATATTGAACGACATCCTCAAGATTACAATCCGAGGTACCCCGGCCTTTGTCGCTAAAAAGAGGAGAGATGATCCAATCGCATTGCTGATTAGGTCGCCAATTCCTGGAATTAGCCCCAGTAGTGGATCCAAGCCGATTTTGATCGTTGTCCCTGGAATCGTTAGTGAGGAATCAAGTAGCTGGGCTAAAGCTTGGGCAAGCTGCCCCAGATCTTTTTTATTCCAGGAGGGCTGATGAGGGTGTTGAGTT
This sequence comes from uncultured bacterium, assembly GCA_965370985.1. Taxonomy (GTDB): domain Bacteria; phylum Nitrospirota; class Nitrospiria; order Nitrospirales; family UBA8639; genus Nitrospira_E. The sequence goes on along the minus strand of CBDUWS010000005.1, from coordinate 5,506 downwards.
GACGAGTGGTGCTCTGAACGAGAACGATTCATCATTGTGAGTATTCTACCAGCCTTGATGAGTATTTGTTGATTGTAAAGATTCTTCCCGATTTAATGTGACAAGAAAGCCTGATTGCTTTAGTTTATTTTTCAACGAATTATCGCATTGGCCGAAAACGAAATTCCTTTAATGGATCCTCTTATCTCCACACCAATCGTTCCCAAGTCAAGAAGTTCTCAAGAGTCTGTTGTACCCACGCATCGCCTATCCAAAAGCCGTTTTTTAGCAGGGCTGCAATGTCATAAGCGGTTGTATTTGGAGATTCATTCTCCTGAACTGGCCACTCCACCCACACCAGATCGGCGAGCAATAATGGATATGGGAACCGACGTGGGCGTTTTGGCGAGGGAATTTTTTCCTGGCGGGGTGTTAGTCGAAGAAACGCATCGCCAAATTCCGGCTGCGCTGAATCGAACTGCTGAATTAGTGGCTGACCCCAATGTGCCGGCTATTTTTGAAGGAGCCTTTGTGTGGCAAGGTATTCTTGTCCGGGTTGATGTTATCGAACGGTTGGATGCAACACGTTGGCGGTTAATTGAAGTGAAGGCGACGTCCAAAGTTAAAGCCACGCATTTGGATGATTTGACGATCCAGTCGGCTGTGTTGGAAGGAGCAGGTCTCGTTGTCGATTGCTATTATTTGATGCATCTCAATACGCAGTATGTATTTCTGGGGGGAGAGCTAAATTTAGAAGAAATGTTTGCGCTTGAGAATATGACGGTTGAGATCCAAGCACGTCGGACACTGGTTCAAGTGCAGCTCCAAGAGATGTGGGATGTGTTACAGAGACCCGCGCCGCCAATGATTGCACCGGATGGTCATTGTTACCAACCGTATGAATGTCCTTTTTGGGAACATTGTACAAAAGAAAAATCACCACGTTGGGTGTTTTATCTCCCAGGCAGTTCGAAGATTCAAAAATTACTGATACAGGAAGGGGTTGAAACCATTGATGCCATTCCAGCTCATTTTCAATTGTCTGACATCCAGCAACATGTCAAAGCCAATGTGGAATGGATCTCACCTTTGCTACGGGCCCGATTGCAGTCGGTCCGATACCCGGTACATCATTTAGATTTTGAAACTTTTATGCCTGCGATCCCGGTCTTTCCCCATACTCGGCCGTATCGGCCAATGCCGTTTCAGTGGTCAAACCATATTGAATATGAAGATGGGACCATAGTGCATCAGCAGTACTTATGTACGGATGGACGGGATCCACGAGAAGAATTGGCTCTGCAATTGTTAGAGAGTTTAGGTGAAATGGGGTCGATCTGTGTCTATTCGGAATACGAACGGTTTCTTCTTTTTGCGCTGGGGGACGTTCTTCCACATTTAAAACCGGCGTTGTCCAAAGTGGTGCGACGTCTGTGGGATCTCCTTTCTGTCATTCAGCAACATTATTATCATCCAGACTTTCAGGGATCGTTTTCGATTAAAACGGTCTTGCCAGCATTAGTGCCGGATTTGGCGTATGATGATTTGACCATTCAAAATGGTGCGGTGGCGGCGGTAATGTATCAAAAAATGGTGTTTTCAGAAACTGATCTCATGGAACGGGCCCACATCGCACAGGCTTTGGAGGAATACTGTGGCCGGGATACCTGGGCGATGGTTGAGTTGCGTCGCGTGCTCATGGAGCGAGTTGGGGGACGATACCTTTAATGCCACGAGATTAATTGCGTTGACCCATCCTCTTGGCACTGGTAGAATTTGACGCATCCTATCGTTTCCAGTTCCCCATTGATTCTCTATGCCTGTGTGCAAAATTTTCTGATTCTTCCCGATCTGACCTGTTTGACTTGAATTGAACATGTTACACATTCTGGTGCTGCATGGCCCAAATCTTAATTTACTCGGAACTCGAGAGCCGACGGTCTATGGGGCGGCGACGTTAACGGAGATTAATGACATGCTCATGGGGTTGGGGAAAGAGTTAGGAGTCTCTGTGGAAGCGCGCCAATCGAATATTGAAGGGGAATTGGTGACCTGGATTCAACAGGCTCGCTCTCAATTTCAAGGATTGGTATTTAATCCAGCGGCCTATACGCATACGAGCATTGCCCTTCGGGATGCGGTCACTGGAGTTGGTCTGCCGATGGTCGAAGTCCATTTGTCAAACATTCATCGTCGAGAAGGTTTTCGACGGAGGTCGTATCTTGCTTCCGTGTCACTGGGGCAAATTTCCGGATTTGGTCCTCAGAGTTATTCGTTAGGTCTGAGAGCGTTGGTGCATGCGCTCCAAGAGAAGGCCTAAACATTCTTTTCATTTTGTTAGCTAGGAGTATCAGCCGTGATTTCTACCGCAGATTTTCGTAACGGGGTCCGACTCGAGCTGGATGGGCAACCCTACTATATTGTGGAGTTCCAGCATGTCAAGCCTGGAAAAGGTCCGGCTTTTGTCCGAACCAAACTCAAAGGATACAAAACTGGGAATGTCATTGATCGTACCTTCCGTTCCGGAGTGAAATTTGAGGAACCAAATTTAGATGAGTGCGAAATGCAGTTTCTCTATAGTGGTGGAGATGAGTATTCGTTTATGGATACGTCGAGCTATGAGCAGGTTTCCTATTCCAAAGATCGGTTGGGTGAAAATGTCGATTTATTGAAAGAAAATACGGTTGTCAAATTTTTGTTGTATCATGGTGAGCCAATCTCGGTGGAATTGCCAATTTTTATGGAATTAAAGGTTGTTGAAACCGATCCAGGTATTCGTGGCGATACGGCATCCGGTGGGACCAAGCCTGCCACGGTCGAAACCGGGGCCACCGTTAAAGTGCCTCTGTATCTTGAATCAGGAGAAATCATCAAAATTGATACCAGAACACGTGCCTATGTTGAGCGGGTTCGCCAAATTTCTTGATAACGCTGATTTTCTTTACGACTTAAGGACCTATGTCTGATTCATCTAGAAGAGAAATTGAAGATCTTGTTGAGCTCCTGAACCAGTATCATCTCACCGAGCTGGAAATCGAAAAAAAAGGTATACGGATCCGGGTGCGGCGAGATCCTGCTCCAATGTTCACTTCCCCCTCTGTCGAAGTGACCAAGACAGCTGAGGCCATTTCTCCCTCGCTACCTCAATCGTCTCCTCAACCGTCCGAATCCTTACATTTCCTGACCGTCACCTCCCCGATTGTTGGGACGTTTTATCGTTCCTCTTCGCCAGATTCGGATCCTTACGTCGAGGAAGGGGCCTTGGTCAAAAAGGGCCAGGTGCTTTGCATTGTTGAGGCCATGAAACTCATGAACGAAATTGAGGCAGAGGCCGATGGAAAAGTTGTGAAAATTCTTGTAGAGAGCACAACCCCGGTTGAGTTTGGCCAGCCCCTCTTCTTGATTGATCCGCTATAGGGTTCTTGACACACATTTTCTTTCCGGTTGATACACAGAGTCTATTTGTTTCTCGAAATGGGATAATAAACAGGAAACTTATCCAATGTGTTTGTCTACGAGAATGAACGGTGTTTAAAAAAATATTGATTGCGAATCGCGGAGAAATCGCCCTACGGGTGATTCGGGCATGCCGAGAGTTGGAGATTCGCACGGTCGCGATTCATTCTGAGGTCGATGGGCAGTCCTTGCATGTTCGTTATGCAGATGAACATGTCTGTGTGGGCCCTGCTGAAGGAGGGCTCAGTTATCGCAATATTCCAAATGTCTTAAGTGCGGCGGAAATTACGGGAGTGGATGCCATTCATCCGGGCTATGGCTTTCTCGCTGAAAATGCACACTTTGCAGAAGTTTGTGAATCGATCGGCATCACATTCATCGGGCCGTCTTCCGAACATATTGCGTTGTTGAGTGATAAATCCAAAGCGCGGGCACATATGAAAAAACACGGGATTCCTGTCTTGCCGGGAAGCGATGGGGAAATCGAAGATCCTAAAGCTTGTCGGTCCATTGCCAAGAAACTGGGATATCCCGTGATCGTGAAAGCCTCGGCAGGTGGTGGTGGGCGGGGGATGCGAGTGGTTTGGCATGAAGAAGATTTGGAACAGGCGATAGAATCCGCGCAATTAGAAGCTTGCACCGCCTTTGGGCATGGAGGTGTTTACCTCGAACGATTTTTTGAAGATCCTCGGCATATTGAATTTCAAGTTATGGCTGACCACCAGGGGCAAGTTGTGCATTTTCAAGAGCGAGATTGCTCAGTCCAGCGCCGGTATCAAAAAGTGATCGAAGAATCACCCTCGCCGGCCTTGGATGAGACTTTACGGCAGAAAATGGGGCAGGTTGCGGTGAAGGTCATGAAATCAGTCAAGTATCGAAATGCAGGAACTGTTGAATTTCTTATGGATGCCAAAGGCCAGTTTTATTTCATGGAAGTAAATACCCGCATTCAAGTTGAACATCCCGTGACAGAGATGGTGACGGGTGTTGATCTCATTAAAGAACAAATCCGCGTTGCGGCTGGGCATGCGCTCTCCTATAAACAAAAAGACATTCAACTATTGGGCCATGCGATCGAGTGCCGTATTAATGCGGAAGATCCCGTCCGTATGACGCCGAGCCCTGGAGTTGTCACCAAATTTTGTACGCCGGGAGGCCCAGGCATTCGGGTCGATACCGCCATGGATACGAGTGGTGTCGTGTCTCCATTTTATGACTCGATGATTGCCAAGCTCATTGCCTATGGGCGGGATCGGGAGGAAGCGATGGCCCGTATGCGCCGCGCCCTGGACGAGTTTGTCATCGAAGGTATTCAGAGTAATATTCCTCTTCATAGGCGAATCCTTGACCATGCCGACTTTCAAAAAGGACCAGTCTCCACACGATTTCTCGATCGATTATTGACGTTGCAGTCCGTATGACCTCCGACTACGTTTCGCGCCGCCGTTTACGTTCTCTTCTCAACGGGTTCTATCTTATTCTGGATGAACGATGGTCCTCCAGCTGTTCATTGCCGGAGGTCTTGCGCGAAGCAGGACAGGCAGGTGTCAAGCTGGTGCAATACCGAAATAAAACTGGGTCGATGAAAGACGCGTATGAGGCGGCTCACACACTTCGGGCCATTGCCAAAGAATGGGGGATGTTGTTTCTTGTGAATGACCGTTGCGACTTGGCAATGGCCGTAGAAGCGGATGGGGTACACCTTGGGCAAACTGACCTGCCATTAGCGCTGGCCCGTAATCTGGTGGGCCACGACATGCTTATAGGGGCGTCCACGCACAACACTGGCCAAGTTCAAAAGGCAACGGAAGAGGGGGCAGATTATCTGGGTTTCGGACCGATCCTTCCTACAGACACGAAGTCGAATCATGATCCGGTGGTGGGCATTCAGGGTATGAAACACATTCGAGGGCTGACTCCGCTTCCGGTTTTTGCTATCGGTGGTATTACACCAGAGTGCGTCGTGGAATTGTGTCAGGCTGGAGCTAATGGGGTCGCCGTGGCCTCTGGAATTTTAGATGCAGGAGATCGACGAAAAGCGTTCACCCAATTTCTGGCTCCCTTTCACTAA
>CBDUWS010000004.1:0-22248 GCA_965370985.1 uncultured bacterium | reverse complement strand
TTCAGAGATCAAAATGTCCGAGAAGCCGATGTCTGTGAGGAAGTGGGGTGAGGACGTTCTGGCGGATGACTCATGTTCGATGATCCAACTGCGGTTTCTAGGATGATGGCAGCAAGGAAGGTATTGGAGGCTTCCATGCCGTTCTGTTTTTCTCCTCGTCTCGGAGCGAGTGCGTTTGAAAAAACATTATGAGTTATTTGGGATGTTTTCAAGAGATCAAAAAGAGAATGGGGAAATTATTTCCCAGTGATAAATATTGGGACCATCAATAGCTAAGCGTCAAATATTCCAGCGCAACGCCAGGAAAATGACAAATATACTAAATAATTTTTGTATGAGTGATGAGGATATCGTGGCGAGCCGTATGACGAAACAACCTGTTTTTTCTGGAGTTTTCCCCCAGAAAAATTACCTATATCTAGAAACATGGAGTGGCATAAAGGTTGCTGACTTTGAAAGAGGAAGTTAAGACCCGACAAAATTTTTGAATGTGAGGTTATGGTATGGCTGAGGAATCTGCCACGGAAGAGGCGTCGGTAAAAGTAGGATCAGGAAAAAAAATGATGGTGTTAGGACTCGTGGGAGTTCTACTTCTTGTGGGAGGCGGGGGTGCAGCATGGTTTTTTATGGGTGGGGAAAATGATGAAGAAGGAAAGCACGCAAAAAGTTCTTATGGAGAGGAATATGCAGAAGAAACCGGACCAGTCATGGAGCTGGATCCCTTTCTTCTCAATTTAGCAGATCGAGATGAGATTCGGTTTTTAAAAGTCAGTATTAAATTAGAGTTAGATCGACCGGAAGAAAAAACCGATTTTCAGAATAAAGTCCCAGCTATCCGTGACGCGTTGCTTGTCCTCTTAAGTAGCAAAGAATCGCAATTATTGCGAACGGTGAACGGGAAACGGAGGATTCGCGAAGAAATTATGACGCGGGTCAATGGGGTCATGAACAAGGGGAAGATCTCGAATGTGTTCTTTACGGACTTTATCATTCAGTGAAAGGGGGAAAAAGGGGAAATAAAAGTATGAAACCTCGCTCTTTTTTCTTTTGGTTTCTCAACTTTTTCTAGTTTATTTATATGGAAAAGATTCTTAGTCAAGAGGAAGTGGATGCTTTGCTCCGTGGAGTGACGGATGGAGATATTGAAACCGAAGCTCCAGAAGTTGAGGAACCACAAGATGGGCCTGTTCCCTATGATCTAGGGAACCAGGAATGGGTCGTCCGGGGCCGCATGCCCACTCTGGATGTAATCCATCAGCAGTTTTCCCGAGGCTTTCGTCTCGCCCTAGGTGACATCCTTCGAAAGGCGGTTGAATTAACGGTAACCAACCAATCCGTCATGAAATTTAGTGAATTCACCAAACGGCTTACCGCTCCTACTTATCTTCAAATTATTTCCATGGAGCCTCTTCGTGGCACGGCAATGATGGCTACCGATGCGGCAACCGTCTATCTACTCGTCGACCATTTTTTTGGCGGAGCTGGTCAAACCCAAGTGAAACCAGATGGCCAGGACTTTACGCTGATTGAACAGCGTGTCATGCGTAAAGTGATGTCGATGGGGTTGAGGAATTTACAGAAAGCCTGGGATTCAGTTCAAAGCTTAACGATCAAACCCATACGGGCAGAAATGAATCCTCAATTGGCTTCCATTGTGCTGCCGGCGGATATCGTCATAGTGGTGACCTTAGGCATTGAACTGGGCAATTCGGTTGGAGATATTCACCTCTGTCTTCCCTATGCCATGTTGGAACCGATCCGAAATCGGCTGCAGGTCAGTTTTCAAAATGACTCTAATGGAGTGGACCATGAGTGGATTAAGCGATTTTCGAACAGACTCAAAGACGCTCCCGTCAACATCTCCGTAACCTTGGGAGAAGCGGAATTATCGGTTGCTGAGTTTATGCACTTTGCTCCGGGAGATGTCATTACCTTAAATAAATCCACCACGCAGCCCTTAATCGCGACTGTGGAAGGTATGCCAAAATTTTCAGGATTTCCAGGGACGACTAAGGGCATGCAATCGTTTCAAATTCAGGACATCCTGATTATGCCCGAGTAAGGTGCCAACACAAAAAATGATCGTATGGCGAGTGGGAAACTCGAGAAGCTTGGAGAACACCTATGAGTGAAGAAGACAGCGTAGACTTGGAGACATTTGACGCCGAGAAGGAGATGATGGAGCCCTTAACAGAGGAAGCTGCTACGAAGAGTGAGGGTTCGCCGCAGACTTCCGCTCCTTCAGCCGTTCCGGAGCTAAATGGCTCTCAAGATTCAAATCTTGATCGAATATTAGATATTCCTCTTGTGTTATCTGCGCAATTGGGCAATACGCGGATGTTGATAAAAGATCTGCTGCAACTAGGACCGGGGTCTATCGTGGAATTAGATAAATTGGCTGGCGAACCGTTAGAGGTTCTGGTCAATGAACGGCTCGTGGCTCGGGGGGAAGTGGTCATGGTAAACGAAAAATTTGGTATTCGTCTGACCGATGTCATCAGTCCGACGGATCGGGTGAATAAACTTCGTTAAGGAAACAAGGAGTTAGGAGTAAGGCGTGAAACGTGAAATGAAAGAGCAAGAGATTTGGATGTTTTTTCTTGCCTCTTAGCTCCTCACTATTCACTCCTCACTGCTTACTGAGAAATTATGGATTTGACACATGAAGCCCTCAAAATGGCTGGAGTCTTGGCTCTGGTCATACTTGCCCTCTTGTGCGGGCTGGCCTTGGTCCGACGCACATTTGGGGAAAGTCCTGGAAAGGGTGGAGAGCCTCTAATGCGTGTGTTGGGTGGTCTGCGAGTAGGGACAGGAAAGCAAATCATGTTGGTTGACGTGGCGGGAGAAGTCTTAGTGTTAGGAACCACGGCCAGAGAAATGACCTTATTAACAAAAATTACTGATGAAGATCGAACGAGTCGGGTACGGTCCCTGGCTAATCCCGTCGTTGGCCGTATAGGGGCGTGGGTCGGTCAATGGTCACAATCGAGTTCAGAGAAGAACGAGACTGACTCTTTATCTCACGCGTCTTCCGTAAGGATGCCCAAATGTTCATGAGCGGTCCTAGGAAAAATGAGGGTGCTAGGGCATTCAGATGGTCTCGGTGCCTTGGCATTTTGTGTTTTTCAGTAGTGAGTCATCTCATTGGTAGACCCGTCAGTGCGTTGGCTCAAGCCACAAAGGACCCGACCATCAGTCTACAAATTTCAGGATTAGACGCGACTGAACCATGGACATTTGGCCTTCGCATTCTCTTTATGCTGACGGTCCTTACATTGGCGCCGGCCTTGTTAATGCTGGTGACGTCTTTTACCCGTGTCGTGATTGTTCTAGGTCTTTTACGGCAAGCCTTGGGAACCCTCCATGCTCCTCCCAACCAAGTCATGATCGGCTTAGCGTTATTTTTGACCCTTTTTATCATGATGCCAGTGTGGGAGCAAATTCGAACGGAGGCGCTGGATCCCTTCCTGGAGAATCAAATGACACAAGAGGTGGCGATGCAGCGGGCCATCGAACCCATTCGAGAGTTTATGTTGAAACAAGTCCGGGAAAAAGATTTAGCCTTATTTATGAGTATGGGGAAAATCCCTGATCCTCAAACCGCAAAGGATGTCCCGATACATGTTTTAGTGCCGGCGTTTGTGACAAGTGAATTGCGCACTGCGTTTCAAATTGGTTTTTTGATTTATGTGCCGTTTCTGGTGATTGATATGATTGTGGCAAGTACGTTGATGTCGATGGGTATGATGATGTTGCCGCCGATCATGATTTCGTTGCCGTTTAAACTCGTGTTGTTTGTGCTGGCCGACGGGTGGTTTTTAGTGGTGGGCTCCCTCATGAACAGTTTTCAATAACGACAAACCCTAAGGCATGAAAGTTAAGGCGAAATGAACATACGGTTTATCGCCTTACACCTCACGTTTTACGAAAAAGAAAAGCATGAGACCAAATAACGATGTATAGCCAAAGAGGACGAAAACTGTGACTCCGGAAGGCGTGCTGGAAGTTGGGCAGGAAGCGATTAAAACAATTTTATTGGTGGCAGGTCCCATGTTGGGGTTGAGCTTGATTGTGGGATTAATGGTCAGCGCCTTTCAAGCCATGACCCAAATTAATGAAATGACGCTGACGTTTTTGCCAAAAATTATCACGATGTTCATCGTGCTTCTGGTCATGTTTCCGTGGATGCTCCAAATTCTCGTAGGATTTATGACCGGTGTATATGGTCAAATTCCTGAAATGTCACAGTAGGAGCTGAAAGGAAATAAGAGCAGTATGTAGTAAGGAGTCAATAGCGAAGAATGAGAAGAGCAGCTGTCTCTCCCTTTCATCCCGTTCATTACGCTAACTCTTAACTTCATGCTATTTACTCCTTTTTCTCAAAGAAGAAAATGACGTAAACGGTGTTGCAATGGGATTTCGCGATTCAACAGGTCTGGCAATTTGTGGTGGTCTTGGTGCGAACGGCGGTGATTTTGTCAGCCTTGCCCTTGCTCGGAGGCCGAATCGTTCCCAAACGCATCAAAATTGGCTTGGCTGCCGCCATCTCGGTCATTCTGACTCCGGTCGTCACTTTTTCACTGCCGCCTAATTGGTTAGAGCCTGGGCATTTGGTCATGGCCTTAGCCGCCGAAATATTCGTCGGACTCGTTCTTGGCTTTGCGATGCGATTAGTCATGGCAGCAGTCGAATTGGCCGGGAATGTTCTGGGTTTTCAAGTGGGGTTTGGCATGGCCAATGTGCTCGACCCGGTGTCACAAGTGCAAACCCCGGTGTTCGGCCAATTGATGACGGTTCTTGCCACCCTTTTGTATTTTCAAGTGGACGGGCATCTGTTGGTGTTATTGGCTTTAGGCAGTAGTTTTCAGTTGATTCCTCCGTTTGGAGCGCATTTATCTGCAACGCTTCTTCCCGATGTGACAGGCCTGATTCAAGGGACCTATGAGACCGGAATGAAGTTGGCGTTTCCGGTGATGGCCGCCACGTTTCTTGTGCATGTGACGATGGGTTTGCTAGGACGGCTTGTCCCGCAAATGAACATTTTACTCACCAGTTTTCCTATTACGATTTCTGTGGGGCTCATTGTATTGGGGTTGGGGCTACCGTTTATTGCCCTGGTCTTTCAGCAGTCAGTATTAGGAATGGAAGCCGTTCTTTGGGAACTCTTGCAGGAATTAGGGCATGGCTGAAAATAAAGACGGCGGAGAAAAATCAGAACAACCCACGGGGAAAAAATTAGCGGATGCGCGTCGTAAAGGGCAAGTGCCCCTCACGCGGGAACTGCCGCCATTGTTCGTTTTGTTGGGGGGTGTCGGGGTGATTACTCTGTGGGCTCCACAGATGCTTCGACAGTTCTATGAAGACTATCGTCATTGGTTGGCACAGGCTGGAACGCTGCAGCTCGATACGAACTCGCTCTATACCTTGCTCCTGAACATTACCAATCAAGCCTTTGTTCCTCTTATCCCGTTCGGACTGATTGTTGGGGCCTTAGCCTTGGCGGCGATTTTGATGCAAATAGGACCGTTATGGATTGAGGATGGCTTGCAGCCCAAGCCATCGAAAATGAATCCCAAAAATGGTCTCAAGCGTTTGTTTTCGTGGAAAGGGGTGGTGGACCTCTTAAAATCCCTTCTCAAGGTTGCCATGGTTGCCGGGATACTCTATTTCGTGCTTTCTGAAGGAATGGTGCAACTTGTTCAATTTCCCATTCTAGGTCTATCTGTGGCGATTACTGAAACCTGGGCATTGGTGCAAAACATCGTGTGGGCAGTGGGTGGTGCCCTGTTAATTTTGGCCATCGCCGATTTTTTCTATCAACGGTGGCAGCATAACGAAGATTTAAAAATGACCAAACAGGAAGTGAAGGATGAGTCAAAAGATGTGGAAGGGGATCCACAGATACGCTCTCGCCGCCTCAGCCTACAACGGGAACGGTCACGGCAGCGCATGTTACAAGCTGTCCCCAAAGCAGATGTGGTGATTACCAATCCGACCCACGTGGCGGTGGCCCTCCGGTATGACACGGGTAGCATGGATGCGCCGGTGATCCTGGCCAAGGGTGCCGGGTTCATGGCCGAAAAAATCAAGCAAATTGCCCGCCATGCCAACGTGCCGATTTTAGAAAACCGAAGTCTGGCCCGTGCGTTATTTAAAGGGGCGAAGGTTGGTCAGGAAATTCCGGCGGCCTTGTATCAAGCTGCGGCAGAATTGCTGGCCTATATCTATCGTTTGCGAAACACACATGAACAGGCGAGTTAGGTTGTCCCATGGCTTTTGATAGCGAACGACTCAAACAGGCACTGACTCCCGCGCATTATGGAGATGTCCTTCTGCCGATTGGCGTCGTGGGCCTGTTATTGCTCATGCTGCTGCCACTGCCGCCCTTTATGCTGGATCTGCTCCTGTCCTTTAGCATCACTCTGGCGATATTGATTTTGCTGGTCACGATGCATTCGGGACGTCCTGCGGAGTTTTCTGTCTTCCCTACGGTCGTCTTGCTGACCACACTGTTCCGTTTGGCGTTGAATATCGCCTCAACACGAGCCATTTTATTGCATGGGAATGAAGGGCCGGCAGCGGCGGGGGAGGTGATTCGTGTTTTTGGCGAATTTGTTGTCGGAGGTAATTTTGCCGTTGGAATCGTGGTCTTTTCTATTCTCGTGATTATTAATTTTGTTGTCATTACGAAGGGAGCCACCCGCATCGCTGAAGTCGCGGCCCGGTTTACCTTGGATGCGATGCCGGGGCGACAGATGAGTATTGATGCAGATTTAAACGCCGGGATCATAGACGAAAGACAAGCCAGGGAACGTAGGGAAATGATCGCACAAGAAGCCGATTTTTATGGCTCGATGGATGGTGCCAGTAAATTTGTCCGTGGTGATGCCATCGCAGCGCTATTGATTATTTTTATTAATGTGCTGGGCGGATTAGGGATCGGGGTGTTGGATCATGGGATGTCGGTTGTGGCAGCCGCCAAACGGTTTACTTTGTTGACTGTGGGCGATGCCATCATCGCACAAATTCCCGCGCTTATCATGTCCACTGCAGCCGGTATTATTATTACACGGGTCTCAACGGCTACCAGCCTGGGCAAGGACTTAACTGAACAAATCTTTTTCAACCCGCAATTGGTCGCGGCTGTTGCATCCATGTTGATCTTTTTAGGATTGATGCCGGGATTGCCCCATGTGGCTTTCTTGCTTCTTGGAGCGATAATGGCAGGTGTGGCTTATTTTCTTTGGCAACGGAAACAAGAGGCTGCTGCTGTTGCCTCACAAAACACAAAAGGGACAGCGTCAGGGGAAGATAAAGCCGAAGCGGCTCCTACTGAATCAGTCGATACCGTTGCACCTCCCGATCTCTTGGAATTACATGTAGGCTATGGCTTAGTGCCTTTTGTGGACCACGCGCAAGGCGGAGAACTCTTGGAGCGAATTCGGGCCATTCGTAAACAGACGGCCCTGGATATGGGATTTGTCGTGCCCGCCGTCCACATTCGGGATAACCTACAGCTCAAGCCACACGAATATAGTATTTTGCTCAAAGGTATTTCTGTGGCCAAGGGTGAACTAGTGCCTCGGCATTTATTGGCCATCAATCCGGGGCATGCCAGAAAGGGCTTGGAGGGTAAACCCGGCCAAGATCCCTGTTTTGGTTTGCCGGCCATCTGGATTGCGCCCGCCGAAAAAGAACGCGCACAAATGGAAGGCTATACCGTCGTCGACGGTCCGGCCATTATCGCCACGCATTTAACTGAATTGATAAAAACCAATGGGCATGAATTGCTGGGTCGACAAGAGGCCCAGAATTTGCTGGATAACCTTGCTAAGACGTATCCCAAGGTGGTGGATGAGCTCATTCCCACTCAATTATCTCTAGGAGTCGTGGTGAGAATTTTACGGAATCTTCTACGTGAACGGGTTTCTATTCGGGATCTACGGACCATTCTCGAGACTGTTGCCGATTACACTACTGTGAGTAAAGATCCTGACACCCTGACTGAATATGCCCGGCAAAATCTATCCAGAACCATTTCCACGCAATACGCCAATGCCGATGGGTTTGTGCACGTCGTGAGTTTAGACCCCATGTTAGATCGACGGTTGACGGAGGTGATCAAGCCCAGCGGTGGCAATCTTGAGGGCTTATCCCCGGGCCTCTTTAATCAGGTGATTGCTGCTGTGCGCCAAGCGGTGGAACGAGTGGTCGGACAAGGGTACCAACCGATTGTTCTCTGTTCCCAGTCAATCAGATCTCAACTCTATCGTTTAGTATCGCCGGGCGTTCATGCATTGGCGGTTCTTTCGCCGAATGAATTGGACCCCAAAACTAAAATTCAAGCTATTGAAGTTGTGAGGTTACCACATGAAGCTGAAACGGTTTGAAGCTCTCTCGTTACAAGAAGCTCTCCAAGCGGTAAAAGCCGAACTGGGTCCGGAGGCTGTTATTGTCTCCTCCCGCCGCATACAGAAAGCTGGGGGCCTGTTTGGGCTACTCAGTCAATCAGTGATTGAAGTCACGGCAGCGGTTGATCGATCGGCACAAACCGAGGAAGCACAGCCGGCGGTGACCTTAGATCGATCACTTCAAGCCTTGATAAAAAAACAAATTCCTGCTGCTCGTCATTCCGTTGAACAGCCAAAGGCCAAGAAGGAACCCACATTTTCGGAGCAGTTACAAGTGGCCACCGTGTTAGATCCCGTCACGCAACATTTGCATGAGATGAAAGAAGAAATTCAACGCTTGAGAGAATCGCAGAAAGATCCGGAGCAGGCCTTGGGCCCCTTGAGACAAGAGTTGGAAGGTCTACGCATTGTGGTCGGTGAAGTACTGGAAAGTCAGATGTATAAACGAATTGAAGGCCTGCCGGGCGATTTGCTTGAGGACTATCAAGCGTTAGTGGGCCATGGTGTAGATGCTCAATTGGCGCATCATGTGCTGCGTTCGGTGGTTGAGACGTTAGGGACGGCAGGGCTCGGAAACCGTGAGGCGGTGAATGAGCTATTGCGGGAACGAATGGAAGAAGGCCTGTCTGTTTCAAATCCATCTGTCTCACGACAATATGGACAAAAAATTATGATGTTGGTAGGGCCAACCGGAGTCGGCAAGACGACGACCATTGCCAAACTTGCCGGCCTAGCTCGGCAACAAGATGAACATCAGAGAACTGTTTTGATTACGTTAGATACATATCGAGTAGCTGCTGTGGAACAACTTCGGGTCTTCGCCAAAATTCTTAAGATTCCTTTAGAAGTTGCTGTCTCGCAGCAAGATTTTTTGTCGTGTTTAGGGCGTCATCAGCAAGCGGACTTGATTCTTATCGATACGGCAGGCCGAAGCCCGAAGGATCGAATCGGGCATGAGGAATTGGTGGCGATGACACGCGGATCGTTAAAAATTGAAACGCATCTGGTCCTTGCGGCACCGGTTGCCGAGTCGGTACAAATGGACACGATTCGCCGATATCAATCTCTTCCCATTCACAAAATCATTACAACCAAACTTGATGAAACTTCGCGGTACGGGAGCATGTACAACGTCTTGTCTCAAGCAGGAATTCCCGTGTCCTATTTATCGGCGGGGCAGCGCGTACCAGAAGACTTAGAGGCGGCAACCCGGCAACGTCTTGTAGAATTGGTCTTGGGCGAGCAACCGACAGTGTTGGGTGCCCAGCCGCATTTTTTGGCAGAGGTGGCTCACTAATGCCCGTATCCACAACTTCGTCAGCCATAAGATCGGGAGTGGCAAGACCCCGACGACTGGATCAAGCCAGCGGATTACGGGCAGCGATGAATCCGACTCCGTCGATTCGACCACAGGTTCAAGTCATTGCCGTGAGTTCTGGAAAAGGCGGCGTGGGAAAAACAAATGTGGTGGCCAACTTAGCTGTGGCCTCGGCACGGCGAGGTCGGAAGGTCATGGTGATGGATGCGGATCTGGCTCTTGGAAATGTAGATATTCTCTTGGGACTCACCCCGCAATATACGATTGAAGATGTGCTCTCGGGGCAGCGTCGGTTGGAAGAGGTGCTGGTCACCGGTCCCGAAGGCATTCAACTCCTTCCTGCGACATCCGGATGTCAGGCCTTTACGCAACTCACGTATGAGCAACAGCTTCTGCTGCAAACGGCATTTCTGGAATTACCGCGTATCCCGGATCTCTTGCTCATCGATTGTGCCGCAGGAATTTCTCCTAATGTGCTGTATTTTAGTTTAGTGGCACACGAAACTCTCGTTCTGGTCTCTCCCGATCCCACTTCGCTCACGGATGCCTATGCATTGATAAAAATTCTTTCAACGCGCTATCACCTGCGGACATTTCGATTGCTCGTAAATAAAGTCAAAAATAACCAGGAAGGTAAAGAGGTGTTTCGCAAATTCGGTTTAGTGACTGATCGGTTTTTGTCGGTAACGTTGGATTATATGGGGTGCATCCCATCAGATGACTACGTCACGATGGCCGTGGCCCAACAACGGGCGGTGTGCGATCTTTATCCCCGTGCGCCGGCTAGCCGTGCGTTGACTTCACTGGTCTCCTCACTTTACGACTGGAAAGGAGATCGTTCTTGGCAAGGTGGCTTTCAATTGTTCGGACCTACAGCCTTAGCGGCGACTCAAACTGTGACGGAAGGATAACGCATGAAACGTGGTGCTGTAACAGCGACTCCTGAGGAACCCAAAACCTCGCTTCCGACAAAACTTTCGTTGAATACACAGGAACGCGAAAATTTGATTAAAGAGTTTTTGCCGGTGATCAAATATATGGCCATGCGGCTGGCTATGCGGGTTTCCAGTGGACTCAACGTCGAAGATCTTATGAGTGCGGGAATGGTGGGTTTGTTGGATGCCTTAACAAAATTCGATCCTTCTAGAGAAATTAAATTTCGTACCTATGCGGAATTTCGCATTCGTGGGGCCATGCTTGATGAAATTCGGGCTATGGATTGGGTGCCACGGTCTCTTCGGGAACGTATTGGCAAAATCCATCATGCGACCAACGAATGGACCAAACGAAAAGGTCGTCCACCGACCGAAGCTGAATTAGCTGAAGCGTTAGGGATGGAAACACAAGAAGTTGATGCGACGCTTCTTCAAGCCAAAGGAGCGGTCGTGTTGAGCTTGGATGACTTAGGCAGTAACGAAGAAGATGCGCATCCCATCTTAGATGCCCTGGCCGATCGTGATCAGCCGAGTCCGTTGGAGTCACTGGTCTCAGAGGACGCCCGCAAGGCATTAGTCGATGCCATTGAGCGGTTGCCCGAACGCCAACGGTTGGTCCTGACGCTCTACTATTTTGAAGAATTGACGATGAAAGAAATTGGGGTGATTCTTCATGTCACTGAATCCCGCATCTGTCAACTTCATGCCCAATCCATGATCCGACTGAAAGCGCTTCTTCATACCCGCCTTTCCAGGTGAATGAAGAAGTACGAAGTAAATAGTAAGGACCAAGTAGTGAGGAGAAAAACAGTCTGTACTTCTATTCCCGCGCTTTGCTCATAACGTTTCACGCCTTGCTCCTCACTCCTCATCCTCACTTCCCACTTTTACCAATCCTGCTGCTTGATTTATGATATGAGGGCACCGAAGAAAACAGAAGCATCTTCATGCCCACAAAGAGTCTTATTATGAATGTGTTGGAATCAGGTAAGACAAGTAAAGCCGTGTGTGATAGTTTTTCACCAAGTGGAAAGGCCTATACGATTTTACTCGTGGATGATGAGAAGTTGGTGCGGATGATTGTCAAACGACGACTCAAGAAACTTGATTATCGAATACTTGAGGCAGAGAATGGCCGTGAAGCTCTTGAGATCCTGCAACGGGAAAAAGTGGATTTGGTGCTATCCGATTGGATGATGCCAGAGCTTGATGGACCCGGTCTTTGTCAGGCTATCAAACAGGACAAAAAATTTCGGTCAATCCATTTTATTCTCATGACCGCCTTGGACCAGCCAGCGCAAATTGCCGAAGGGCTGACCCGAGGTGCAGATGATTTTATGCTGAAATCAGCGTCCGATCAAGAAATCCTTGCTCGGGTGGGGGCAGGACTCCGCGCCAGGCAATTATTGTTAGACCTTGAAGAATCCTATCGCGTGATCACAGAAAAACAAGCCCAGCTTGATGCCGAATTGTATTCGGCTTCGGAATTTGTGCGATCGTTGTTGCCCGTGCAAGGAGTGGTGGTTCCAGGAATACAGTTGGCATGGGAATTTCTCCCGTCTTCACAATTAGGCGGTGATTTGTTTCAAGTTGCGAAATGGGGTGATGATCATCTGGGTATCATGGTGTTAGATATGTCTGGGCATGGCACGGGACCGGCCTTGCGGGCCGTCTCCTTGGCCATGTGGTTTAAGGGAGCACACATCGCACGATCCTTTCCCGGGTATGATCCTGGCGAGATTGTGACTCGTCTCAATGCGGAGAATCCGATGACGGACCAGGGAGACTATTTCACGGTTTGGGTGGGCGTCCTTCAGCTATCGACACGTGTTCTGTGCTTTGCCAGTGCCGGCCATCCTGGTTCAATTTTGGTCAGGAGCGATGCGGGCTCTGTGGTCTTAGGAGGAAAAACGTGGCCAACAGGATTTTCACCTGATGAAATCTATCATACCGAATCCATCACCCTGGCTGATAAAGATCGGCTCTATTTATACAGCGATGGAATTTACGAAGTCGCCAATGGCGAAGACGAAATTTGGGGGAGACATCGGTTGCAAAAGGCTTTGGAAGGCGTCTACAAACGTTCCTTGAAATTGGGGATCAAAAGCCTCATCCATTCTAGTCGGTCGTGGCAAGTCGATGGCATTTTTAGAGATGACGTGGCCTTAATCGGGTTAGAATTGAATGAGGAATCCAAAAAGATGGATGAGTAACGAGCAACCACGTATTCTGATCGTCGATGATGATGATCTGAATCTTGATGTATTGATCGAATGCCTGAAGGATGAGCCCTATGAATTGGTCCAGGCACACGATGGTGTTCAAGCCTTAGATCTTTTACGCCATGATCGTAAAGGGTTTGAGGCCATGGTTCTGGATCGCATGATGCCCGGAATGAACGGCCTCGAAGTGATGACTCAATTGAAGGCCGATGAAAACTTTAAATGGATACCGGTGGTGATGCAGACCTCTGCGGCCTCGCCCAGCGAAATATGCGAGGGCATGGAAGCCGGAGTCTTTTTTTATCTGACAAAGCCGTTTGATCAAAATGTCTTAATACGCATGGTGAGTGCGGCAGTGGGGGAAGGGCTAAAATGGCAGAGCCTCGCGCTAAATTTGCGGGTTCAGGTCAAGACCATCGGCTGTTTGCAGCAAGGACGGTTTCGAGTTCAAACGATTGAGGAGGCCTATGATCTGGCTCTTTTGATAGCGCAAGCCTGTCCGAATCCTGAAAAAGTAGCTTTTGGCCTCAACGAATTGATCGTGAATGGCGTTGAGCATGGTAATTTACAAATTGGTTACGAAGAAAAAACCAAGCTTCAAGAAACCGATCAGTGGGAAGATGAAATTGTCCGTCGTCAAATGTCGCCTGAGCATTCCCACAAATTTGTGGAAGTCACATTTGAGCGTCATCCCGATCGGATTCACATGACCGTGACCGATCAGGGTCTAGGATTTGATTGGAGTGACTATCAAGAAATTAAGCCGGAGCGACTCTTAGAAAGTCATGGGCGGGGGATCGCCATGGCTAAAGCCCTGAGTTTTGATCATTTAGAGTATGTAGGGACTGGAAACCGGGTATTCTGTGTTGTGAAGCTGGCCGCAGGGGAAGAGTCAAAGATTCCCGTGGTTGTTGAGTCTTTCAACATGGACAATCTTTAAGCCCAACTTCCTCATTGAGTACACAATGCCATCTAGTTGAGACGTATTGTCCACACAAACGTAACCAGGCCCAGGGAAGGAATTCTACCTCCTTTCCGTGGTCCTCCTGGCGTATCAATTTGTGCTTGTCCCGTCTTCATGTTCTGACATGACTGAGAGGTATTGGGAGTAGGGATGTGAGTCATGCCTTTGAGGGGCGTTAATGGAGAGTTAACCATGGAAGTAAGGGTTAACTACGCTCAATTGCGAGTCATGAGGGGAAAATAGATAACACTCACCCAAAGCTTCTCATACTTTGGTAATGGAACAAGGAAAGCAAGAAATTAAATAAAGAACTAAGCAAAAAAATAGCGTGGACGGTTTTCGAACCATCCACGCCATCAATAAAACGTGTGACCCTCAATGGAAGAGTTATTTCATTCTGACAACAATAGCGCCCATGAAATCGCCCTTTTTCCAATCTTTCTTAGTAGTTTTTGGATGCTTGTTATGGCAATCTGCACAACCTTGAACAATGGCAAAATCCGCAGACATGCCAATGGTCTTGCCCCCATCTTCTCCAGTCACCACTTTTTTCTTCCCACTAGCGAGCACAGCTAACATTTCCTTTTCTTTTGGACTTTTGGCGGCATTGGAAGCATAGAGTGGATGGGTCCCAACTAACGCAAGTTCAAAATCTTTGATCTTCGCACCTAACTCTTTGATAAACTGGGCGGGAAGCATAATCGCATGATCATCTTTCACCCAATCTTCACTTAATTTCACACCTGCCTTCTTGGCATCAGCAATTACCCCTTTTACATACACAGTCCGAGCAGCTTTTGCCGTGGCCAAAACGTACTCTGCGGCTTTAGCCTTGGTCATGTCTGCAGCTTGGCCGGCTGGCAGGACCATCAATAGTCCAATCACAAAGACCCCAAACATTGTCGAGATTGCAGGCCACCTTCTCATAGAGCCCTCCCTCTGGTAAGTGTTTAAAAACATGATGAAAACTACGATCTTAGTTCTGGGGGACGGTAACCCTAGCCGACATTACCTGGAACAGTCAACTCAATGCACTTTTCTACAGTTTTCCGGTTAGGTTAATGGGAAGAAGTGAAAAGGGAAAAGCGAGAAGTCAGGAGTGGGAAGAAAAAGACTGACGGTATCACTCCTCCTCACTTTTTGTTTCTTCCCTTAACTCTTGTTGAACAACAACCGATACGAAGGACAAGACTTTTATGGTTATACAATCTGTGAGTCATAGCTGCGACTGGAGTGTCCTGCTATGAATGAATGAAGGGGGAGGTGTATGAATATCACACAAGACGCAGTTGATGGCAACACAATTCTTCATTTGGAAGGCCGGTTTGATTTTGGCGTACGAAAAACATTTAAAGAAGCGGTGGATGGAGTTTCTGTAGAGGGAAGTTCTGTTGTTTTGGATTTGGAGAAGGTGGCGTTTGTGGATAGTTCGGCCTTAGGCCTTTTGGTGATTTGTCATCAAAATCTCAAGAATAAAAATGTTTCGTTCTGCTTGGTGAATCCGCAAACCTATGTGAAGCAGGTGTTGGATTTGGCAAATATAGGGAAAATGATTCCCATTTATCAGACACTGGCAGAGGTTCCGAAGAGAATCCAAGTCCCCACTGGCGCGCCAGCCTAATATCCTCTTCCTGGCAGGTGTCCGTGCACAGGTAGTGTTGTTTGGTATGTGGTACCCCACTCCCGGCCAGGATCCATTTTCCCAGTCCATCTCTCAGGAATAGGGAGGGGCCCGGTTCTCTGACGTTAACCCTGAATTGGTGATGTGATATGCCTAGTCTGTCCAGGCCAACTTCTGTTACTTCGACCAGCACCCTTCAACGTATTCCGACTAGCCAATTACGCCCAGGTATGTTTCTGGTCCGTATTCTTGACTCTTGGTGGAAGTCTCCCTTCTTTGTCCATCGACGTTTGCTGAAATCCCCCATTGACGTCCAACAATTAATGAGTTCGGGTATTCGAGAAGTGGAAATCGATACCTCCTTAGGCGTGGAAGTTTCTTCAGGGGTTGAATCAGACTTTGATCAAACCGCGTCCACATCAGAAGTGACCGACATGCCCATCATCCCCTGTGAGCATGATGAATCAGGGAAAAAGGAACAGGCGCCTGGTTCTTTAGGTCCGAATTTGTCCTCCGATCCTGAACTCGAAGCACGCTTAGAGGAATCGAAGAATCGAGAAGAAATCGTCCAGTTGCGTGAGGCGGCAGTGTCGGCGGTAGAAGGAGCCTTTGAGGGTGTGAAGACGGGGCAACCCATTTCCCAGCCGGCCGTCCATGGCGCGGCGCAGGCCTTAATTCAAAAATCCCTAGCGCATCCCGGCATCGTCGCAGAAATCTTACTGATCGATTCACTGAAACAATTTGATAAAACGCTGTATGCCCATGTCGTGGATACGGCGGTATACTCCATTCTGGTTGGGCTGCAATTAGGCTGGGATGAGGGAAAACTCGAAAGGGTTGGGGTTGCCGGATTATTGCACGATGTTGGATACATGCGCTTACCTCAGAATTTGGTGAAAGCTCATTGGGAGGGAAGAAATGATGCGGTGTTGTTACAGAAGCATGTTGTGATGGGAGAGGCGTTGATCAAACGGCAGGCAGAATTTTCTGAGGATATTGTGCAGATGGTGAGAGAGCATCATGTCTATCAAGATGGCTCCGGGTATCCTGAGGGACAGGGTGGTGCCTTGCTTTCGGAGTCGGGACAGCTCTTAGGGATCGTGGATTACTTTGATGAATTGATCACGGTCGGTGGACCTTCGGGAGCGTTACCTGCGGCTTTAGCCATTCGGCGGCTATATCAGGAAGCCCAGAAGGGGAAGTTTTCTACACCCTGTATTGAAGCCATGATTCGAATCTTGGGTGTGTTTCCTGTTGGCACGGTGGTACAACTTTCTACCGGGGAGCAAGCGGTCGTCATGAAGCAACATCCAGAAATGGGCTTGAAACCTCGGGTGAAAATCTTTCGCGGTTCTGATGGAAAGATTCTTGATGTGCTGCAGGAATGTGATTTATCCAAAGATACCAGCCTGGGGCATGATATGAGTATAGCCAAAGTGTTGGATCCGGCAGAGTATTCTCTGGATCTTCAGGAGTATTTTCATTCGTGATGTGGAGTACCCCCGCGCTTTTTCAATATTTATGGGATGGCCTGATGGTCGGCGTGTGCTTGGTTGATCATGAAGGGGCTATTACACACATGAATGTGTCTGGCTCTCGCTTATTGGGTTGGGGGGCGGTCTGTCCAACCAATTTTTCTTTTGATGAGGTTTTTGACGGTTCAGGCCTTGACGGGGAGGAATTAGCGAAGGGTCAATCTCTCTTGGATAGGCTCAAGGAAAAAAAGATTGTCTGGCTTCCTCGTGCTCGTCTGCGCTGTCGCCAAGGAACGGGGTGTTGGGTGGAGCTGAAAGGTGTAGCTGTCGAAGATGGTGGAACGACTCAATTCCTTTTGATGTTTCGTGATTTAAGCTCGGAGACACAATTAGCAGAAGATTATAGTCGTTTGGCCGCCATTCCCGAAGAAAGTCCCTTTCCCATTATTGAGGTCGATGCGGCAGGCTATCTGTTGTATGCCAACCCTTCCATGGTGCGTTTAATGGAAGAGGCCCATATCGGACAGGATGGGTTTACGACTGCCTTGCCGGATCAGTTTCCAGACCTGGCGGCTCGTTGTTTCGTCCAAGGGCACCTTGAGTCCAATATTGAAGTGGAAGTGGGAGAGAAACATTATGCCTGGTCCTTTTCGTCTCATCCGGAGCTGGGACGACTTCGCGGATATGGAATGGATATTACCGATTCGAAACGGGCAACGGTTGAGTTGTCGGAATTTGCAGAGACGCTGGAAACGAAAAACCAGGAATTAGATCAGGCGTTGGTGAAGGCTGAAGCGGCCACTCTTGCGAAGGCGGCTTTCCTCGCCACCATGAGTCATGAAATTCGTACACCTTTAAATGGTGTAATTGGGATGGCGGAGTTGCTGTTGAATTCGACATTGGATGTGGAGCAACAAGAATGTACCAAAATCATTCGAAAGTCGGGTGAAGGGTTGCTTGCTATCATTAATGACATTTTAGACTTTTCGAAAATCGAGTCCGGCCATATGGCGTTGGAAAGCATAGGCTTCAATCCCCTGGTGTTAGTCGAAGAGGTACTGGATCTATTTTCCCAACGGGCGTATCACAAGGGATTGGATTTGACCGCCTATGTCGCGCCAGATATCCCTCGGCATCTTTTGGGTGATCCACATCGGTTGCGACAAATTTTGTGTAATTTTATTTCGAATGCCCTCAAATTTACCAACCATGGATCGGTATTGATGGAGGTGGGGTGGCTTCCTGTCGATCGTACCGAAATGTCTGCTGGTTCCAGCGATGGCACAGCGGTTTTCGAACCAGTCTCGGAAGACTCCGTAGGGTGCGTGCGGTTTGCCGTGAAGGATACGGGGATTGGGATTTCTGAGTCCGTTCAACAAAAAATCTTTCAGGTGTTTATGCAAGCTGATAGCTCCATGAGTCGCAAATTTGGAGGATCGGGCTTGGGGTTAGCGATTTGTAAACAGCTGGGTGAGCTGATGAATGGAAGAGTAGGAGTCAAAAGCCAGATTGGTGAGGGGGCAACGTTTTGGTGTGATCTTCCTTTTCATCTTCCTGTTTTGGCGAAAAGTACTTCGGTCGAGGCTAGGATTGGGGTCACAAAAGACATTCTGGTGTGCTCTTCGTTGAGTGTGTCTATAGAGGTGTTGTCTCGCTATTTGAACGATAGAGGCGTCAGGGTGGTGGGAGTGGAAGGAGTGCATGACGCCATGGCTTTTCTGGAAAACAAGGGAGCCTGTTCTTCTGATGTATTGGGAATCATTATGGGAAGCGAGGCAAAGTACGAGGAGTGGAAGCCATGGCTTCAGACCCTTCGATCGTCCTCGTTCTCAACGTTGAAACTCTTGAGCCTGTCCCCTTTTTGGTTGCGTAAGGAAAATGATGATTTTCCTGTGACGTTTGATGGCATGATTACCATGCCTATTCATCGAGACCAATTGTATCGCTGTGTGTTCGGCGAGCCTGATGTTTCTGGTGTGCTAGTTGAAAGCCATGAAGGAGAATCTCAAGAGACTAAGGAATGTGTTCCAGAGGAAGACCATGAAGGCAATTGGCCTATTGAAGAAAACATCACAGAACAAGAGAGACGGATCCCTTCTGTTCTGATCGTCGAAGATAATCCTGTCAATCAAAAAGTTGCTGCTGGCCTTTTCAATAAACTTGGTTGTCATGTACATATTGCGGAATCTGGGGACCAGGCGTTGCTCCTTGTTCAGGAATATGATCTAGACGTCATTATGATGGATTGGGAATTGCCTGGGATGGATGGCTTTGAAACCGCGCATGCTATTCGTGAATTGGAGAAAACCAATCGTCTTGAGGGACGTCGTCCATTGAGCAAGACTCGATACCTATCAGGCTCCATGCCTTGCTCGCATATCCCTATTGTGGGGATGACGGCTCATGGGCTTTCCGAACACGACCGGCATCGTTGGATAGGTGTGATGGATGATTGCTTGTCAAAACCAGTTCATTTCAGAGATTTGGCAAACATACTTGAACGATGGGTAGGGTTCAGGGTACAGGCCAGGGACTATCAATACTCTCCGAGCGATGTTCGTTTGCAGGCTAATCCGACAAGAGCTGGTATCGTTGACCCTCCTCATGTAGCGAGGAAACCGGTGGATGAGCAGAAATCATACGAACGATACGATCTTTCTGGGGCCATAGAGGCTATGGAGGGTGATAAAGTATTGTTGTACTCGCTTTTCAAGATATTTCTTGAAACTAAGGCAAATCTGATTCATGGGATGAAGGAAGGAATTGCCACCGAAGATCGGCCGCATTTCCAACGGAAAGCACATCAATTGAAAGGCGCCTTATACGCCCTGAACGCAACCCATCAGGCCAAAATAGTTGAAAATCTCGAAATCATAGCGTTGGTGTGCCCATTGTCTCAACTGGAAAACCAGGTGAAAGAGGTGGAAAAGGAGGTGGAGGCTTTAATTCCCGTCTTCAGAGACGCACTTCGATCTTCAGCAGGGGGCGGAGCACCCAAGTCTGAAGCTATTATCATCGATGGTTGAGAGGAGTTCAGAAAGGGGGTTTCTGAGAATTTGAAGGAAAAACTTCCTATTATCTTGCACCAAGTCTCAAGTTTTTCAAAAATCAGTCCGATACGAGAAACATTATTGGCCAAATTCTAACGAGGGTATTACAATGAAAGATTTGCTGACATTAAGTGAAGTTTCGACTTTTTTGAAAGTTCCGAAGTCGACTATCTACAAACTGGCACGAGAACGCCGTCTTCCCGGTCATAAGGTTGGAAAGCACTGGCGGTTCGTCCGAGAAGAAATTGAAGCCTGGGTTCAAAGCGCTGGGAGTGGTGAAACAATGGTGGGGGCCGCTTCCGGAAATGGAAGTTCTGACCGGTTTAGTTTGAATTAAACGTCTTTTTCCTTACCTGTTAAGTCTTCCATTCGTCATAGACGCTTGGATGAGATCACCAAACGAGCATGATCGACGGCTCCGATTCTGAGGAGAGGAGGCCTCAGGATGGGTCGCCGATACGGGTGAAAATCCAGACGTTCTCTCCTTTGTTCTGGCCTAACACATCAGGGTCTTGTGGGGTTTAAGAGCCACAAATTTGATTTCCCCTGTTTCTACATTCCTTATTTCCTCCACTTTATTCCATATATCGGTCCGCTGAGTGAAACTCTCCCCAGCAAGCTGAGGGGTATCCTGCGCTGCTTTTATGAAAAAATTTCCAGTGCCTTCTTGAGGCTATCTAATAAGAGAGTCGGGTTTTTCAACAAGATTATTTTGTGACATGCGTTACTAGAAGATTCATGAGCAAAAACTTTTTGAAAGGACATATCAAGAATACGGATAAAATGACCGATTTTCACTTTACTGCATGTATCAATTACCTATGGGTTGTTATTAATTGATCGTACACCCGTTTATAATTATTTTGGGACATTTCACTTGGGGGAATAGCCCCGAGTGGTAAGGAGTTCAGCATGATTGATACTAGTATTAAAGTGTTAGTCGTGGATGATATGTCCACCATGCGCCGAATCGTGAAAAATGTCTTAAAGCAAATTGGTTTTTCGGATATGGTCGAAGCGGAAAATGGGCAGGATGCCTTGAATAAATTAAAATCCAAGGATATTGGCTTAATTGTGTCAGATTGGAATATGCCGGTCATGCAAGGCATTGAATTGTTGCGGGCAGTCCGAGCCGATGCTGAATTGAAGCATCTTCCGTTTCTGATGGTGACCGCGGAAGCTCAAAAAGAAAACATTATCGAAGCAGTTCAAGCCGGGGTGAGTAATTATGTGGTGAAACCATTTTCGGCTGAAGCACTTCAAGAAAAATTAGAGAAGATTTTTGCTAAAGCGCAGCCGGCTAAAGCTTGAGAATAATTTAGATTCATTCCTCATTATTTAAACGGAAAAAAGGTGAAGCCAATGTTGGTGGATTGTGATATCGAAGCCGACGAAGCAGATACGGCGGAAGATGAAGGTTCAATTAATAATGAATTATCTGAATTAACGAAATATGTGGAAGTGATTGCCAGAACGATTCATGATATGGAGTCGCCGGCAACCACGACGTTTACTCAACTCCCTCAGGCCACCGCGCATTTGAATGATTTAGCGAAGATGACAAAAGAGGGTACGCATCGTGTACTGGCCTTAACAGAGGACATTGAAGCGAATCGAGGAGCGATTAAAACTGCGTTAGAACACTTGCGGAAGAAATTGGGCGGAGAGAATGCCACTGATATGGAAAGTTTGGTGGAACTGGTGAAAGCTGATGAACGTCGTCTCATGGATATTCATGTGGCCTTGTCGTTTCAAGATCTTGTGGTGCAACGGGTAGCCAAACTCGTGGCGATTCTCAACGGCGTTAAGCATAAATTGCTCAAGCTAGTGGTGATCTTCGGCGTCAAACAAAAGAAGGATCGGCCCTCCACAAAAAACGGGAGACGTGTCAATGAGATGCTTCGCCAACTGGAAGTTTCTCAAGCCACGGCGCTTGAACAAGACCTCGCGGATGATATTTATCTGAATTTTGATG
Organism: uncultured bacterium; assembly: GCA_965370985.1. GTDB lineage: Bacteria > Nitrospirota > Nitrospiria > Nitrospirales > UBA8639 > Nitrospira_E. The sequence goes on along the minus strand of CBDUWS010000004.1, from coordinate 277 downwards.
TTCGTGAGAGAGCGGTCTCATACGTGCAAGATGGATGAATGCGTGATGCCTATTGTGTTGAAGAAGGTGATCTATGAACGATGAAATGCAAGATATATTAAACGATTTTCTTGCGGAAAGCTCGGAAATGTTAGAAGCGCTTGACCAACATTTTGTCAAGCTGGAAACCGAGCCCACAAATGCCGAACTATTGAATGAAATATTCCGGTGCATGCATAGCATGAAGGGATCAGCAGGATTCCTAGGTTTTACGCATCTGGTTGAAGTCGCGCATCAA
>CBDUWS010000003.1:0-26748 GCA_965370985.1 uncultured bacterium | reverse complement strand
GTGATGGATAGGCTGCCAAAACGGTACGAAGCTCTTTAATAGAAATGGCCTCAAATCGTCGTCCATCCCGTCCCGTCACAGTGATGGCTTGTAATAACGCATTCAAAATCGCCTCTTCCGTTGCTTCCACCGTAGCCTGAAAGAGGGGATTGAGATGGGTATCGGCAAGATGCGTCATAATAAAAGTTGGATCTTTCGGATAATGGGGGATGCTGTTCCCCGTGGAAAACGCCAGCACAAAATCTCCGCTACCATGATGCGAGATTGATCCTGTCCGGGCCAAGCCAATCGACGCCCGCCGAGATAGACGGGCAAGTTGCCGTGCATCCAGCGGTGCATCAGTCGCCACGATAATAATAATGGAACCGCTATCCTGCCGCTTTTGAGACTGGAAAGTTTTCAGGGCGAGCGAAGGAGCAGCCGTGGGTTCGGCTTTGGCAAAATTATTCTTATATAATCGGCCAACAGGGACTCCAGCCATGGTGAATTCATGTCGACGACCATGATTCGCATTCACCAGTACCCCTACTCGGTAGCCTCCCTTTTCAGGTGGCAGAATCCGTGAAGCCGTGCCAATCCCGCCTTTGAATTGATACGACACCATTCCCGTGCCCGCGCCAACAGATCCTTCTTGAACAGGTCCGCTGGCGGCACCTTCCAAGGCCTGGACAACCTCTTCCGGCGAGACATGCCGGCCTTGACTATCGTTTAATCGGCTATCATCACATTCTGCGACCACAGGTGTGAGCGTATCATCGGTGATACCAATGCCGGGATACTGCTTGATCATCCAACTCATGACCCCATCGGCAACTCGTGGCACATTCAAGGTATTAGTCAAGGCGATGGGGTATTCTAAAAACCCGGATTCGGCGATCCACGCTAAGCCGGTCATTTCACCAGTCCCATTTAAGACAAAGGCTCCTGCTGGAACTTTGTGATGCCACACATCGTCTCGAGGAATGATAACCGTGACTCCGGTCCGAACTGGCCCATTCCCAGGACTCAAATCTCCTTCACCTTCATGAATGGTGACATGCCCCACTTTCACCCCAGGAACATCAGTGATGGCATTCCATTCGCCCGATTCGTATTGACCAATTTTGATCCCAAGATCTTGAACATGCGGGCGGGTTTCTATGACTGGTGAATATTGTAAAGGCTCAGCCAGACCCGTTGCGAATCCCCACGAACTGAAAATCAAGGCACTCAAAAAACATGATTTGAGCCAAGGGATATCAATTGGCACACACATATCGTGAACTCTAGTTCGTTAGAAGTGTAGGAGAAAGATCTTCGCAGTCATTCATAAAGCTGTAGTAGTAGGGGGCTTCTCAGAAAAGTCGATCTCATGCATCTGATAAGCGGTTTTTTCAAATCCAATGTGGGCATAAGCCTGATGAGCCTGATGATTTTCTCGTTCCACATATAAGCGAAACCCACATACCTTCTCAGGATTCGTCTGGGCTTTCTCATGCACATAATCATACAACTGCCGAAAGACACCCTGCTGACGATATTGCGGATCAACATAGAGACTTTGTAGCCACCAAAAGGTGCCATTCCGCCAATCGCTCCACTCATAGGTAATGAGAATCTGCCCAACGACTTTTGACTGAGCAGAATCATGAGAGTTCACAGCTATTGCATACCAACCTTTATTGGGATCTTGTAGTATGGTTTCCACTCCTGCCTGCAAGAGTTGGCCGTCGAGGATTCGTGCCTCCGTTTCTCTTGCTAACGCTGCATTAAATACACTGATCGTTTCTACATCAGCCATGGTTGCAGGCCTGATCTGTACCTTAACGTATTTATTCATGGCGGCTAATGAGACTAGGACGTCCGAGGCAGTCTTGCCGGGGTGAGCCAACCGGAAGGAGGACGGTAAAGACCAGCTGAAAATTCCATTTTCATGGCTTCTTCAGGACGCAATTGAATGCGATTCACCCGATTTTCAGGAACAAATGCTAGATATCCGGTAAAGGGATGAATAGCGGTTGGGACAAAAACCATGACCAACGGCCCATCTGAAGAGACCTGCAGCCTGGGTGGAGGAAAACCCATATCAAACCCAAGCGCCCACAACCCATCACGAGGAAATGGAAATGCCACGACTTTGCTTTGTCCAAACCGCTCACGAAACTTGAGGACATCGGCCATGCTTTTCAACGTATAATAAATACTACGCACAAAGGGAATTTGTTCCATGGAGGATTCAAATTTCTGATGAATCCGTTGTCCGATAATATAATTCGTCCCCATCCCAACCCAAAGAACCAACAGACAAAAAAATGTTATTCCGGAGCCAGGAATGGTGACTCCATATAAGGCCCAGACGATATCAACCGTCATATGCTCTAAGGCTTCAAGAAGCGTATAGAGGATAAGGACCGTTCCCCAGGCCGGAACAACGACAAAGAGGCCTGTGAGAAAGTAACGTTGAAGGTTATGTAGAGAAAAAGCACTCATGAAACGACAGATTGTGTCATCCCCGCTAGTCTATCAAAGCCATACCTATTCCGCATCACCACTGCCCCATACACAAGCTTTTCCTCAGGCACACCTACTAAAACCCTGTCTCGTATTGCCTCAATACAGAGGTGATGATACATTTACTGAAAACGACACATGCCATCTGCTATTGAAAGGAGTCTTTTCATGGAAACCGATACAACGTCTCATGACAAAGGAATGATTGCCCAGGATTTGCTAGCAATACTCTGCTGTCCTGAAACCAAACAAGACATTCGCCTTTTAGAGCCACCCCTTGTAGAGCAACTCAATCAACGCATTGAAAAAGGAGAACTCAAGACAAAAGGGGGTCAACCTGTCACGGAAAAAATTGATGGAGGCCTTCTTCGGAATGATGAGACCGTGGTCTACCCCATTCGAGATCAAATTCCTATAATGCTCATTGAGGAAGGCATTCTGGTAGAAAAATCTGATTTTTCTTAAATCTTTAATTTTCTTTAGAATTGAGAACAAGACCAGAACGAAACCCTTCGGGAAATTTTCGGAAAACCGCTACGACTTTGATTAGCCCTTCCAAGCCCACCATAGGGATCGACTCACTTGCACAACAACATAGATAAATATCCCAAAAAAAATCCCGTAGAGCCCATAAGATTCTGTTGGCCAATCCAAGCTTCCATGCAATAAGATCCCGAGAGCGACATGCGCTCCTAATCCAAGACAGAGCGCAAGCACAATCCATTCACGGATCATCGTCTTTTTGGTGAACCCCATATTGGGTAGGGTAGGGTTAATTTTGGACCATGAGCCATGGTCCAGATAAAGATAAATGTGAAGTTGATCAGACTGGACTTTTGGCTGATTCTATTTCCGTAGCAGTCATGAGGCTGGCCAGATAGTCACCGACAAATAACAAGGCTTCTTCACGTCCATCTGCCCTTCGCCCCTTCTCTCTTCGTTGGATAGAGAGCTCATGCTCAAGATCGGATTTCACATCTCCTAACAGTTTTTGCAGGGAAGCGGTGGTTAGATTCATATCAACATCTTCCAATTCTTGGCATCGATCTAACACCCAATTGAGGCCTTCCACCCGCCCTAAATATCGATCCTGCTCCGCCAGGTCAATTCGACCCATGGTGGAGGCAAATGCCTGACATTCATAAATGAGATTGTAAAAACTGGCGACGGCTTTGTGTAAAGTAGAGTTCATTCTGTATTCCTCGCAAAAATGTGTAGCGTTTCTCCAATAATTATAAACCCTAAACCCTGAATCTTCCAGGATCATGGTCCATTTTTTTAAAATTTATCCATTAAAAAATCAGGTAAACAAGAGAGGATGAAATTCAGCCATAAACCCATAATATAGTGGCGCAAACTGCTTTAAACTACCTGGACTGTTCTCCTTCAATCGCTTAAAAAAGAACACTTGATGGGTAGGGTCCATAATTTCTAGCAACTTAGCCAATTCAGGCATAGAAAAAGACCCTTGTGGGACACTCAAGACATAATGCACCAACCGTTCAACGAATTGATGCATAATATAATCGCTTTCCAAATATTCAGTAGGAATATCCCCATTTTTAATGATATGAGCAAACGGAACGGCTTGAGCGGAAAATGGACCGCCTAATGTTGAAACAGGGGATTGATTCACGTCAAATAATGTTTACGCAAGTACGATACTACTCAATTTTAAAATCTAGAACTGATTGTATCAGGCATTTAAAACAATTCAAAATAATAATTGGTAATTTTTCAAAGCGTTAACTGGTAAATATTATTTTATCATTCTTAAACCTAGAAACCGCGGTTCTAGGTTAAACCCTACTACCTCCAGACCTGAACTTTAATACAACATTGGACAAACTAGTACAAAAAAAAGCAGGGGACGACGGGTGTCGCCCCCTGCTTTCGCCTTGACGGTGCCGTTAGGCCCCGCTTACAGCCAGTTTACCCGTTCCGCTGGACGGATATAAATTGGCTCTTCCACTTGCTGCCGGACCGCTTCCTTGCCCGACTTGTTGAAGCCCAACACCGTGTCGTTGTACATCTCAAACTTACGACCATGGATTTGGGTTTCAAACACTTTCGGTCCAGGAATGACGTCATACCGGAAGATAATCTGTTGGCTAGCTCTCCAGAGCTGTAACACGGCCAACAATTCCCGGCTCGGCACCAAATACTTCTCAATCGCATTGTCCACACCCGGTCCAAACATTTGGCGGATGTAGCCACGTGGGGCTTGCCGTGGTGGAATGTAAAATCCATTGGGCTCCGTTCCCCATTGCGGGTAGAGGGGCAAAGCCACTTGTTCCACACGAATGGTATAATACAACGGATTCCAACGATCTTCCGCCCACAACCCGTCATCGCCCACTTTGACCAGGCCTTGGAGCCGGATTTTACCGACGCACGCTGCCATACAACGTGTTTCCATCGGTTCACCACCGGTCAGAGGATCTTTACCCTCAACCCGTGGATAGCAGGCAATACATTTTTCCGACACCCGAGTTGTGCCCCGGTACATCGGCTTTTTGAACGGGCATTGCTCCACGCACTTTTTGTAACCACGGCAACGGTTTTGGTCAATTAAGACAATCCCGTCCTCAGGCCGTTTATAAATAGCCTTTCGTGGACAAGCTGCCAAGCAACCGGGATACGTGCAATGGTTACAAATGCGTTGAAGGTAGAAGAAATACGTTTCATGCTCAGGCAAGCTGCTGCCTTGCATCTTCCATGGCTCTTCTTTCGTGAACCCGGTTTTATCGATACCTTCCACAATGGCCCGCATCGATGTCGCCGTATCTTCGTAGATATTCACGAAACGCCATTCTTGGTCTGTCGGGATGTAACCGATAGCTGCCTGACCAATTTTGGCACCAGCATCATAAATCGTCATCCCTTCAAACACCCCATAAGGGGCATGGTGCTTGCGGCCAACCCGCACATTCCATACCTGACCTCCGGGGTTAACTTGCTCGATGAGCTGCGTGATTTTCACATCGTAGAACTGTGGGTATCCACCATAGGGTTTCGTTTCCACATTGTTCCACCACATGTATTCCTGTCCTTTGGAGAACAGCCACGTGGACTTATCCGCCATTGAACAGGTTTGACACGCCAAACACCGATTAATGTTGAACACAAATGCAAACTGCCATTTCGGATGCCGTTCCTCATAGGGATACAGCATCTTCCGGCCTAGTTGCCAATTATAAACTTCTGGCATGGTTTCCTCCGTTTTTTAAATATTGGTTTACCAAATGAACAGTTCGTGAACCTTTTTTGTGGTTCCCAGAAACTGTCTCTACACTTTGATCTTAATGTGGTCACCTTTGAGCCATTTAATCATGAACTCATTTTCCTGACCTGGTGTAAACCCGGTCCGGACTGGTTCCCACGGTCCACGGCCACCGATACCACCGTCTTCCGCCTTCGTGATACGGATCAGACATTCTTTCGGCACCGTATTGACCGCATGGTTGTCCACTTGGTACCCAAATTTAAATTTCCACGCCACCGCATGTTTGCCTGGTAGCGAGTCTAATTGCTGCATTGGCATCAACCAGTCACGCGTAAAGGACTGTTGGGCCCCATACCGGAAGTTTGATTGATAGCCAGTGTCCATAGCAATAGCGCGTCCGTCTGGCCGCGTTTCATGCCCTTTCACCGATTTTGCGGTACCGACATATGGCGCATGTTTGGCCATTGTCACATGGTACGGGAAGGCCGGGTTGTACTTCGCCCGGATCATCAACCGTGCAACCTTGTAATACGGGTCACTTGGCTTCCAGCCACGATACGGCCGGTCAACCGGGTTACCATCGACGTAGACATAGTCACCGTCGTTGATACCACGATCTTTGGCTGCTTGTGGATTGATATGGATTTGATGTTCCCCGACACCCGGAGTCCGCTTATCCATACGATAGGCGTCACCGAAGTTCGACTCATACATCTGCACCCAGTCATTGACTGACCATTGACTGTGCACCCGATGTCTCGTCTTTGGTGTCACGCAATAGAACTGATACCCCTTTTCCCATAATGGGTTGGAGTACCGCTTGATTTCCTGCCACGGCAACTTGATGTTCCGGATGGTTTTATCATCATGATGCTGCGCCGTGATGGGAATACCGTAGTCATCAGGTCTGACGTACGGGTTGGAGGACATAATCGCATTAGGCAGGTATGGCGTTGCTTCCGTTCCTTCTCTATGCGAAATGAAGTTTTCTCCGTATTCAATACATTCCGGTTCAACGCGGTAGTTTTCATAACGACCGGTACGAGTCCATTGTGGCTTGCTCTCGTTCGTTTCTTCCCAGAACGGTTGCCGCGGATACGTTCGACACATCACCATCCAGCCTTTTTCCGACTTCAACATCGTATCGACGCTATAGCCATACCCCGTGCTACAGGCATCCAGCAACCGTTGCACATAGACATCTACACGGTTGTCATACACAAATTTGAAGTAATCACGGAACCGCCCGTCGCCCGTCATTTCGGTCAACTTGGCGGCCACACCTGCCACGGTATCCAGATCGTTCCGTGTGTCATACAAGGGGCGAATACCCCCCTTCCACACTTGGAACCATGGATTCGACACCGTTGCGGTGTGTTCAGGATAGGTAAACTCCATCCACGTATTCACCCCAAACGCCACGTCATTATGGTTGACGTCTGATGTCATTTCCACATCTTGCGTGACCAATGTTTCAATGTGCGGATCAACGTTTTTCACCATGTCATAATGGTGTTTGGCATTGTTCAACACGTTCACATTGGCAACCCAACGGAATTTACTCGGGGTCGGCATATGCGTTTTCCCGGTAAACACTCGACGGCCATACTTTGGCGTGTTCACAATTAACGCCGTATCACCGTGGTTCCAGTAGGCCACCTCTTCCCCGTAGTAGTACCCTTTGACATGGATTTCTTTGCCATGAGCATTCGGGTCCTTAGTTATTTTAAAGGGATTTTCAGCCGTGTGTACTCCCAAGCCACCACCACTCCACGGAGTGGATGTCCAAATCCCCGCTTTGTAGTTACCGGCCCAGGTATGCTGCCCGGTTCCGAATTTCCCGACGTTACCAGTGATAATCAACACCATGGCCGCACCACGCCCAATGATGGTTTGGTGAAAGTAATGGTTCGTTCCTTCACCGTTGTGAATAGCCGCTGGCTTGATCGTGCCTGAATCACGCGCCCAACGCACAATCAGGTCTTTTGGCGCCCGATTGATTTGGTGCACCGTATCCAAGTCATAATCCTGCAAATGCACTTGATACATCTGCATGACCGGCATGACGTCCACTTCCCGACCATTCAACAACTTGACGCGATACGTTCCCGTCAAAGCCGAATCAATACCACTCTTGCGATAATGCCAGCCCACCAATTCCCGGTGCATCGGCACCGCTTGGTTCTTGTTGAGATCCCAGACCATGAAGCCGCCGAGACGAGCAATCTTGGACGCATTCAACGTCTGCACTTTGCCCGAATAGCTCTTGGAGAAGTCAGGGAAATTGTAATCTTTGATCACTTCCCGCGGATCCAGGTATTGCAGGGTATCCGTCCTCACCAACAATGGCATATCCGTGTACGCTTGGCAGAAGTCATAATCATACATGTTCTCATCAAAGATGATTTTACATGCACCCATGAACAAAGCCCCGTCTGTTTCCGGCCGAACCGGAATCCAGTAGTCGGCTCGATAGGCCGTCGGGTTATATTCCGGCGTGATCACAACCACCCGGGCGCCGCGCTCAATGCTCTCGAGCTTCCAATGCGCTTCCGGCATCTTGTTTTCCACGAAGTTCTTACCCCAGCTGGTGTTCAGCTTGGAGAACCGCATGTCGTTCATGTCGATGTCAGAAGTCTGTACCCCTGACCAGAACGGATGCGCTGGGTTTTGGTCACCGTGCCAGGTGTAGTTCGACCAATACCGGCCACCTTGCGCTTGGGCCGGCTTCACTTTCCGAATATACGTATCCAACAAGGCACCGCAGCCTCCGTTCATCCGGGTGATCCCCATTTTGCCAATAACACCAAGGATGGGCATACCTGCCCGGAACTTAAAGGTGCGTGTGGCCGCTCCCTTGGTCATTTCAATCATTTCCGGCGGATAGCCTTGTTCCCGCAACCGACGGGCACCAGCTTCACCGCTATACCGCTCGGCAATGATGATCATGGCTTTGGCTAAGTACGTAAACGCCGTGTCCCAGGAAACCCGCAACATGTCATCCAAGTACCGCGCATTAAACTTGTATTTCGTCATCGAGGCCGGGGTGAACTCTGGGCTGCCATCATCCATCCAGGCTTTCCAGCCACGTCGCATCAACGGCCCTTTCAGCCGATATGGGCCATACACCCGACGATGCATCGTGTAGCCCTTCAAGCACATTCGTGGATTATGCGCGAACGTTCCACGGTTGCCGTATAAATCTTCGTAGGTTTGGTGGTCGTAGTTTTGCTCCACCCGCATGACGACCCCGTTACGCACAAAAGACCGCACCCGACAGGCATGCGTGTCGTTCGGCGAACATACCCAGGTAAACGAGCTGTCATACCGATACTGATCGTGATAGACCCGCTCCCAGGAACGATCCGGGTATTCCCCGAGGGGATTGCCCACTTCGATGACTGGCTGCAACGCCGTCAAGGCCAAGGCCTTATCCGCCAACGCCACTGCCGCCACGGTCCCCGCTGAGACCTTTAAAAATTGACGTCTAGAAAGAAACATTGCTTACACCTCCTAAGTGAGTGCAGGACATGAAGTCCATGAATTCATTCATAAAACCGGACGAAAAATTAATAACCACCCCCCTTTCCCTATGAATTTTTTGATGAAATTGACTCATAATTCATTCCCAGTACAAATTTACAGCCCCACAAAGGCGTTATTTAAGCAAAAATCAATCCATTTTTGCCCTAATTGATAATTTATAATCTATTGAAAATAAAAAGAAAATTACATTTCAATTAATTCCGCAAAAATTAATTTGTTTCCAATTGGTAACATGAAATTTAGATGAGATCGCATGCTTGGTGGAATGAAAAGATTGAGATGCTTTGCTACTTGTATTTATTGGTTTATTTGCTCATTAGTTGAAGAACAATAAGGCTTGATACCTTTTGGTAGCAATTCAGGCAGAAGGTAACATAATTAGAGATTATTGAGTTGCAGATAGCCTAACGAGCTGTCCAGATACCGACTCGCTGACAAAAGGGGCTAATAGGGCAGGAACTACATCGAGGAGAAGTTGGCGTACATTGATTTTGGCCAAATGAGACCAAAAGGCCATTAAATGGGATCCAATGCTTCTTAGGGAGCTTTTGTCGAAGAACACCTTCAGTTTCATTAGGATTTTTTGTCGCCACATATCCTAGCCGATTACAAATACGGTGAACATGAATATCAACACAAATCCCTGGCTTTTTATACCCTACAGTTCTCACCAAATTTGCCGTTTTTCGTCCGACTCCGGGCAATTTCAGTAAGGCTTCAATGGCATCAGGGACCGCTCCTTGACATTCCTCACAAATTTGTTTGGACATCTCCCGTATTTGCTTTGCCTTCGTACGATAAAAACCAACTGGAAATATGGCTTTCTCTATTTTCTTGACATTCATGTTGGCCATGGAAAACGGATCCGCTGACAGGGCAAACAACCGGGCACTGGCTTCAGCAGTTGCTTGATCACGAGTCCGTAAACTTAAAATACAGGCGACAAGGATTTTAAAAGGATCAGGACCACCCTCTGCCAGCCGTGCCATCACTGGAACAGCCCACTGCTGAATGGAATTCTTGACAAGCCGCAGGACGATATGAATATCGTCATCCTGCATACTATTTGATGTGGCAGAAGGAAATAATGCTCGAGTAACGGAAGGAAGGAATTCGACGTAAAATTACATGATTAAAACGTTCGATGTTTGGATAACCACTTTTGCCGACGTCGGGCCGCCTCTCGCTCCTTAGCCTTTTTCTTCACACTCGGCTTTTGATAAAAACGACGGGCTTTTAATTCTCGAAACAATCCATCAGCAGCCAATTTCTTTTTGGCAACCTTTAAAGCTTTTTCTACATTATTATTAATGACTCGTACTTCCACAGTTCCCTCAAAGTTTGACGTAAAATTTATTGATAATGAACCAATTGCCTAGTTCCAAGCTTCATACTTTATCATGTGTTCCTGACCTAAGCAAGAACGATATAAAAAATTATTTATATATTTTATATTTAAAATCAACAACTTACAAATACCTTACGCTATTTCAACTAGGTCTATGGTCGCCTTTAAGCGTCTTTTAATGCCGTAATGATATCGAGTACCATCTTCTTGCCATCTCCAAACAACATCAATGAATTATCCAATGAAAACAATGGGTTAGGTATTCCAGCAAACCCTGGACTGAGGCTTCGCTTAATAATGACGACAGTTTTGGCTTTATCTACATCAATTATTGGCATCCCTGCGATTGGACTACTTGGGTCGGTCCTGGCCATAGGATTCACGACATCATTGGCACCAATAACCAACGCGACATCAACTTGATCAATATCTTGATTACTTTCATCCATATCTTTCAAAGATTCATAGGGCACATCAGCTTCAGCAAGCAAGACATTCATATGTCCCGGCATTCGTCCCGCCACGGGATGAACGGCATACTCGACTGTGATTCCACGACTTTCTAAAAGAGCGGCTAAACTGGCAACCGGATGTTGGGCTTGAGAAACAGCCATTCCATAACCTGGAACAATGGACACGCGCTGCGCCGTCTCAAACAACAACGCGACTTCTTCTGGTGATGTAGATTTGACTTTTCCTCCATAGACTTCATCTGCCGTCGGTCCCCCATCGCCAACTGGCGCCATGACCCCAAATAACACATTCGTCAATGACCGATTCATTGCCTTGCACATGATTCGAGTCAAAATGAGACCAGATGCACCAACTAACGAACCAGTAATGATTAAGACATTATTCGACAATACAAACCCTGTCGAGGCGGCCGCTAACCCCGAATAGGAATTCAGGAGTGCGACAACAACCGGCATATCAGCCCCACCAACAGGAATGACTAGAAGGACCCCCAGGACCGAGGCGACCCCCACTAAAAGCCAGTAGGCCGAGCCACTTGCCGGGTCAATTACCACCCAACAACTTAAAGCCAATACCGATGCAGCCAAGATGGCATTGATAATTTGCTGGCCAGTGAACAGGACGGCATTATCGCCTATCAATCCTTTCAATTTTCCAAAGGCCACTAAGCTCCCCCAAAAGGTCACAGCTCCAATAAGTCCTGAAACCGCTATCGCAACGGTTAATTGCATCATAGGAGTTTCAGCTTCTAAGGTATTTTCCAGCAAGGCCGCTCCTGCAACCAGAACCGAGGCAATCCCTCCAAACCCATTAAAGACGGCAACCAATTCGGGCATGGAAGTCATTTCGATTTTAATCGCTAAGGCGGCACCGATCGCCCCACCGATGATCAACCCCAGAATGATCATTTCATAACTAATAATTTGCTGATTGGTTAGCGTCAGCACAACAGCTAACAACATACCCGTGGCCCCCAATAAATTCCCTCGCACCGCTGTACGAGGATGCGTGAGGCCCTTGAGACCAAGGATAAACAACACTGAGGCAACCAAATACCCGATATTGATGAGTGCAGACATTCCGTTCAATATCCCTATTAGGATTTCTTTTTAAACATAGCCAACATTCGATTTGTCACCATAAAGCCACCAATGACATTGATCGTGGCAAAAATCACCGCCAATACCCCTAATATCGTGGTCGCCATGGTATGTTGGGTTCCAGAAGATAAGACAGCCCCCACTACGGTAATACCGGAAATCGCATTGGATCCTGACATCAAGGGGGTATGAAGGGTTGGAGGAATTTTGGTGATAATTTCAAACCCGACAAATATTGCCAGAACAAAAATCGTTAGGCCCATGATGAACATTTCCATAACAGTCACCCGTCCTTATGCTGATAGAGCTGGTAATCCTAAGACCTCTCGAATGCGTGGCTGAACAACATCCCCATTTCGTGTCATCATGGTTTCTTTGGTGATTTCATCGTTCATATCTAAGGTTAGCTCGCCTTTTTTCACCAGGTGCAACAGAAAGGTCGCCACATTTTTCGCATACATTTGACTGGCATGATAGGGAACCGTGGACGACAAATTTTTCGGGCCATGAATCGTCACGCCATGGGCCACAATGGTCTCACCAGACTCCGTGAGTTCACAGTTCCCGCCCCGCTCAGCAGCCAAGTCTACTATGACCGACCCGGGCGCCATGCCAGACACCATCTCTGCCGTAATTAAGATTGGCGCCTTTTTCCCCGGCACGGCCGCAGTTGAAATCACCACGTCACTGGTCGCAATAACTCGTCCCAGTAACTCCCGCTGTTTTTTATAGAAGGTTTCATCTTGGGCTTTGGCGTAGCCACCTTCATCTTCGGCATCGCCTGTTTCTAGTGGCAGTTCAACAAACTTGGCGCCCAAACTCAGAATCTGTTCTTTCACAGCAGGACGAATATCGTAGGCTTGCACAGACGCACCTAATCGACGAGCAACGGATATCGCCTGTAAACCAGCGACACCGGCCCCGATGATCAAGACCTTTGCAGGTGTAACTGTCCCAGCTGCCGTCATCAACATGGGAAACATTTTTGGCAAGGTATAGGCTGCCAGGAGAACCGCCTTATACCCGGCAACGGTTCCCATGGAAGACAAGATATCCATACTCTGCGCACGTGTGATCCGAGGCATGAGTTCTAAGGCAAAAGCGGTCACTTCTCGAGTCGCTAACTCTTGGACAGATTGTGGATTACCCAGTGCTTCCGCCATTCCAACAAGCATTTGGCCTTTTCGGAAACTGGGCAAATCCACCTCCCCCTCCTTGGGGTTGGCTCCCAACAAGCGGACTTGGAGGATGAAATCTGATATCTCAAAGACTTGACCACGGGAGTCGGCGATTGTCCCGCCTTTTTCGATATACGCCTTATCAGGATATCCTGCTTGTTCGCCTGCCTTAGATTCAATGATGACCTCCATTCCTCCTTTTATGAGAGATGGCAACACTGTAGGCACCAAAGCCACACGCTGCTCACCAGGGTAGGTTTCTTTAACTACACCAATCTTCATAGGGTCATATCTGGAAAAATTTAAAGGAAGTGATTTTCAACAATTCTTCGCTTTTAAGCAAAGTCCTGATTGATATCATAGGCTTCAAAAAACAATCAATGTGTCTTTATATCTATTGAGATGGGGGCGAAAGGCCCAGGCGAAGGCAAAATGAAGTCGCACGAAAACCTAGATGGCTTGAGAATACAGGGCCTTGGCTATTTCTTTGGCCGTGAATAACATGGCACGACTCTGCGTATAACATCCATGTCCAAATAAATGCTGGCGAGGATTTTCCTCATTGGCTTGAATGCCATATTCCACCAACAAACATTGTCCATCATTAGCACATCGGGTAGTACGCCTCGTACATTCCAACCATCGCTCAAACCCATCATAGGGTTCGAAAACCTCACGAAAGTCAACATTGGTTTGCTCCATTTCAGAGGAAACTGGAACATCATCGGTCCCCGCTACCGCTAATTGCTGCACATAATCCCCCCCGGTCTGGTATGGCATTTCCCAAGCCGTCTGAGGCAATTCCATCTTTGCCAGCCACCGTTTCCCATCAGATCGAATCATTCGATGATTGACCACATGCAGCAACCGACTAAACCCGTCAGTGTCCCACCCATAACGAACTGGCGTACCTAAGGTGACGATATCAACCGAAGCACCTCCAAAAAACCGCTGTTCAATCAAGACCTTGTAGAGAACTTCTAATTCCTCAACCGATCGGCCTTCCGAGGGACAGGCTTCCCAATATTTCGCTAAAATTTCAAAAATTCTAGGACGAGCCTCTGATTCACCTGAAGTAATAAGGTTGGATAGGAGAGCCAATACCTGGCCTGCATGGCCATGGGCGACCAGCAAAATCCGATCTTCTTTCGTTAATGATAGATTTGAACTCCAATCCTGAAGAAACTCGATGAGGGTAATCACGGCTTCCACCCGCCCGACATGATGATGAATTGAAGACCAGACATACCGAACACAGGAAATGGATTGATTCCCCTCCTGCACAAGCCCCTGCTCAAACTTTCTCACGTAAGCCGTGGTAAAATTCCCAACCTCTTGAGCAAGAGCATCCAATGCCTCTTGAGTAGATTGGTCATTGATGACCGGTGGATGAATCGGATCCTCACTCCTGACAATCCCATTGGTTGCGGGCCTGAGAAGTGCCAGCAACGATTCCAAGCCAGAAATGCCTCTTGAATAGCCCCGCTTTAAGCCCCCGACTTCATCCAAGCGAGCCGCACCAAATAGATCGCTAAACGGATGTCCACTCAGAAACAGGAGACCCTTGACCTTGGCAACGGATAATTGGGTCCCAACTTGGGCCATGGCTTGATTCCAGGCTGGGGAGTCGAGGGGAGCACCAGGCTCGAAAGTTGGATAGGAAACCCGTTCTCCTGGATTTGAACGAGAATACTTGGCATGTTGAAAGTTGTTACTCTGAGGCATGAGGCACGATCCAGCTATACGAAAGGCTACCTTCTTAGTCCATACAGGCTTCAAAGGGCAAGGGGCAAATCAATTTTTCCTTACTCTTCCAATCGCCTGACCGCGAACACCCTCCCTTTGGTTGACCGCCTGAAAATCTGCATGATAAGTTCAATTGCCTTGATTGTGTTCAAATGAAAAAACTACTGTTAGGAGAGATTTTTTTGGCATTCGCGCATTGTTGATTAATTATTCATCCCTATTCATGTCGATTTTTGAAGTGGAGCATTGCAGGAATCATGAGTACTTTCTGGCTACGGTATCGGCGACAGGTGGCAAAAAAAATACACGGAGGTTTATTGGTAATTGTAAGCCTCATGTGGCTAAACTTTTGGGGAATAATACCTCCTACCAATGCATCAGCAGCACAAGCTGAACATATCGTCCTGGTTGTTTTAGAAGGAATCAAATCCTCCACTATTCAAAGCGGAGCGACACCTCATCTGGCAAAATTAGCCCAGGAAGGTGCCGTGTCCTGGTCCGCACAATCCATCACCCCTCCCCTCACCGTGTCGGCAATGGCTTCTTTGCTCACCGGTCTACCGGTGGAAAAGCATAGGATAACCGCTGAGTGGGAAAACTACGATTTTGCCCGATCTTTCATGCGTTCTCCTACGGTTTTCGATTATATGGATCTGGCAGGCGGGGCAGACTCCGGTGTATTCCTCATGGACGAACGACTTTATCAATTGGTCCGGCCAGAGATCTATGTCGACTCTCAGGTCTGTGGCTATACAAAACCACAATGTACACCTGAAACGGTCTCGGTCTATATTAAAGACTTCCTCGAAAAAGTGACCAGCGAAGGAGGGTATGGATTCCGGTTATTTGGTGTACCAAACCTCCTGTTAACGCATTTTCCTACGGCGTCCCGGATTGGCCAAAAATATGGCTGGGACTCCCAAAAATATTCTTCAGCCGTGAAGTCCATTGATAATGCCATTGACCAAATCATCAAGAATTATCAAGAAATAGGAGTCTTGGACCGCACGATGTTCATTGTGACCGGATTAAATAGCGGTCCCGCCCACTCTCTCTCCAAAAAAGTGAAAAAGGGGGAAACGGTTGAATTAGACGCGACGGTCCCCTGGATCGCTTCTGGGGCAAACATTAAACGTCATCATACTATTTCCCAGCCAGTCTCCTTGTTGGATACCGGAGCCACGATCATGTATGCCCTGGGATTGGAGACACACACGGAATGGGAAAGTCAGGCCATGAAAGATATTTTCCAAACAATCCCAGAAAGACGAACAACTGAAAATGAGCTTGAAAAAATTTACCAATAAGAAACCGATGGCCCGGACGAACTCTCATAGCAGAGCATGGAGAGGCGGTTTGTGTTTTATATTAGCCTGTGTGTCTCTCTTGGTTGTCTCACAGGCCAAGGCCACCGAGACCATGAATCCCTTATTACGTGAATATTCCATTACCGTTGATCCCAGTGCACTCAAACCACCAACCTGGTGGCATGTACCAGGCATCACACCCTTAATTTGGACAAAAGATCCCGTTAACATGGATGCATACAAAACCACCCAGGTTGAAGAATTAAAACTCAAGCCCGGAGAATATCGGTTTGGAACATTCACCTTTGATTTTTTATTCAAAGTGACCTTAGCGGGAACATTGGAATTTGCAAAAACACTCGACCAATGCGTGAATGGTCGGGGCTCTGAAAAATTGACCATCCATTGCAGCCATACCCAACCCTATCCCCAAGACCCGGATTACTCAAAGTAAAACAACCCAGATAACAAAGGCCCAACATGTCGAATTCTGTACAAGATTGGCTTGATGCCCTCGAAGATGTGGATGACGCGACTCGCGAGGAAGCCGCTAAAGCCCTCGCTGAAAAGGGTGATCCCAAAACCTTAGAGCCCCTATTGACGGCCCTAGAGGATGAGTATTGGACGGTGCGAAGTCATGTTGGTTGGGCACTCGCCAAAATTGGTGGCGACCAAAGCATCGAAGGCCTTATCACCCTCTTCAATGACAATATGATGGAAGTCCAAGCCGAAGCGGTCCGAGCCATGGCCACGATGGGCAAGGGGGTTGTGCCTAAATTACTCACCTGCCTCAAAGACAAACGGTGGCGAGTCCGCGAGCAGTCCGCAAAAACGTTGGGTGAACTCCGTGATCCTGAGGCTGTTCAAGGATTAACGATTGTCTGTCGTGACCGAGATGGTGCCGTCAAAAGCGCCGCAGCCGAAGCCTTAGGAAAAATCGGAGATCCTCGGGCCATTCCTACGCTGATTAAACTCTTTAAAGATACATCAAAGATCGCACGCGAAACGGCCGGGACCGCCTTGATGTATATAGGGGCACCCTCAGTCGACGCACTTTTGGAAACCTTAAAAGATCCTCATTTCGTGGTGCGCTGCCATGGGGTCCGCGCCTTAGGAGGAATGACGACGGACTATCAGATGGGCAAGGTGTGGGTACGGGAACCACGCGTCGTCGAGGCACTCATCACCATGATAAAGGATCCCGATCGAGCAGTCCGAGAGGACGCCACGATTGCGTTGGGCAATATTGGCGACCCAAAAGCTGTCGATGCCCTCATGGAAGCCATGAGAGACGGAACGGTAAAGCGGCATGCTATCGCCTCGCTAGGAATGATTGGGGACCCTCGAGCCTTTCAGCCTGTATTGGATGCCTTGAAGGGAAAAGGCATTCATCAAGACGGGAAGCCAACCCCAGGCTGCATCATCAGTGAAGATCTCTTGATTAAAGAAGCTGCGGCCACGGCCCTCGGACATTTTCGACATCCCAAAGTCATCCCAGATCTGGTGCTGTTGCTGAAAGATCTGGTGCTGCGAGACTATGCAGCCAATTCACTGGTTATAATTGGCGATACCGCCATTGAGCCATTAGTTTCCTTTCTCCATGACCCGGACCTTTCCAAAGTCGAAAAGGAAAGCGAGCGCGTGTTGGCATTCGCATCAACTCGCATGACTGCCTCCGGGGCTCTAAAAAAAGTGGTGCTGGACACACTGGACAAGCTGGGATGGCAGCCCAAAGACAGTCAGAGCAAAGAAACGAAAGAAATCGAATATACGGATACCCTGAATGTTCTCGGCGAAGGAGGGGAAGGCCGCTTTGGGAAAAGCGGTGATATTGCTCAACCGGCCAAACTCCCAAAAATTGAACGGTAGCCTCAGATACCTGCAGGTCTTTTTCGAAATTTAGTTACAATTTCAACTTGGCTCAGACCAAGAAGATCCCACCGTTCATCTGACCCAGATTGAAGGAGCGCGAGAACCAGATCAGGGATAGATGAATATTTCATCGAGTGTCGTAGCCCTGTGCAAGCAACCCCGCTGAATGATTTCTCCACCCCGCTAGTTTTTTTGGAAGTGTAAGATACCCCAAGTCAAATGTCCGGCCATCCCCGCATCAACCCAATGCTGTAAACCGACTTTCATATTAGCGAGATATTCCTCAGCGCACACACGAATAAGCGTATGGTGCTGGGCCACGAGTTCTTGGAGCACCCGACTATAGTGCGCTGGCAAGTTCTTGGATAAATCCATAATCCCGACTTCTTTCAACCCGAGATCTTTGGCCAATTGTTGATAATATTCTATAGACCCCAAGGAATCTAAATGGATACGGTCGAGGATCGGTTGCAGGACATCCTTCGGGCAGGAGGCGCTCTGCATGGGATCAGTGAAAAGAAACTGTCCTCCCTTGGCCAGCACCCGGCACACTTCTTCAAAGACTTTCTTCCGGTCCCCACTATGTAAAATGGCATCTTGGGACCACACTAAATCAACGCTACCGTCCGGGGTCGGAATTTCCTCAAAACTCCCGTCAATGACATTTATGGCTAAACTTAGCGCCTCTTTCTGATTGAGTTCCCGATTCCGAGTATTTTGGGTTTCACTTAAATTCAGGCAGCCCACCTGACATCCAAATTTTTTCACGAGATAACGCGCTGAACCTCCGTACCCCGATCCAATATCCAACACCCGCGTCTTCGAATCAAGATTCTTGACGGAAGACGCCATTTTCTCCACCGTCCGTCGACTGGCATCCACAATCGAATCCTTGTCAGATTTGTAGAGCCCAATGTGGATATCTTCCCCACCCCAAATCGTGGCATAAAACCGGTCGGCGTCAGAACTGTTGTAATATTCTCGAGCCGTATCCACGGCGGGCGAATAAACCTGATTCCCCAAATTCCCTAAGATCGTCGTGGGCCGTTCTTCATTTTTATACAGTTTCTCCGCCACATGAACATAAAAGTCAGGATCCTCAACCTTATGAGTTTCTTGGAAATCGCCATAGGTTTTCACCTGTTGAAATCCAACCTCATTCATGAGCCGACGTGTATATTCTTTCCGCAGCGGATACATATTTAAGTGAAACGTTTCCCCATCGGGAAAGGTATATTTGAATCTGGCAAGCCCTTCATCGACGTATTCTGGCTCCGCGCTTACATTATCCCCGCAATAGTAATACACATGCTTCGAGGTAAACCCATTATCTAAAATGCCGTCATAATTGCGTTGATCCAGAATCAGGACCCCGTCATGTCTCAGAGCGGTGTAAAATTCGGCCAAGGCTTTTCGCCGATCTTGCTCGGCAAAGAGATGGGTCAGAGAATTCCCCAGGCAAATCACGGCATCATATTTGTTGTGAATATCCCGGCTCAGCCAGCGCCAATCGGCTTGAATCGTCCGCATAATAAAGCCGGCTCGCCGAGCATTTTCAAAGGCTTGGGCTAACATTTCCGGACTGCCATCCGCACTGGTGACATCGAACCCAGCCCGTAAAAGCCGAATGGAATGAAACCCGGTGCCCGTTGCGACATCCAAGATACGTTTGACGCCCCGCTCCTTCAAAATCCGGATAAAAAAGTCTCCTTCACTCGTGGCACGAGCGTCCCAATCAATCAGATCGTCCCATTTTTGTACAAAACTATGAACATACTCCTCCTTGTACAAATCGGTTTTTCGTTGGGCAATGGGATTATCGCCATATGCTTGCTTCTTACCCATGGGCGTACCTCCTGATGGGCCGCGGCCCTTCTCTTCTCTTGAATAATAATGAAAAATGCAAAGGGCCTCCTTACTCCTTGCGTGGGTGATAAGGAAGCCCCCTATGGCTTGAGCGAGGAGATTAATTTAGCGTGTTAAGCCAAGCATCGCAACCCCTTCCATACGCTGAATGGTTCAATGGAAAGAGGGTTGCGATGCCGAAAATAAGTATTTTGTCCTACTTGCAAAACAAATAAGATTTATTCGAACAGGATAATGCCATAGATGAAATGAGCCAGTTCCGGGGACACAAGCATGTAAAAACCCTACGGAATATTCCTTGTTCTCAAGCTGCAAATATGCTAAGTCCGAGCACGCTTTCAATCGTTCTTCCTGTCCATGAAATCCACAACACGCGTCTTTAACATTTCCTGTATCTTGGCTCTGGCATTTCTCCTCTGGGGAGGCATCGCGCCAGATCACCTGGCGAAAATCACAAGTGCCCTCCAATCATCCCTGCTGGATACGTTTGGCTGGCTGTATGTACTCTCGGCTTCCGGATTTTTAATATGTGCCCTTTGCCTGATCTTTTCTCGATACGGCGATATCCTCCTGGGCCCTGACGGAGCCGAACCCGAATTTAACCTCCTCACCTGGTTTGCCATGCTCTTCTGCGCGGGCATGGGAATCGGGCTCGTATTTTGGGGGGTCGCAGAACCCACTTCCCATTTTCATGACCCACCCATGGGCGAGGGAGGAACATCGGAGGCTGCTCGACTCGCCCTCCAATATTCTTTTTTCCACTGGGGGCTGCACCCTTGGGGCATCTATACGATGGTGGCCCTTGCTCTTGCGTACTATCAATTTCGACGAGGACTACCAGGGCTGTTCAGCCTGGCCTGCCAACCCGTGTTGGGCAAGAATTCCACAGGGCATTTGGGCACAGCCGTGGATGTCGTGGCGGTATTTGCTACCGTCTTTGGGGTGGCCACGTCGTTAGGATTTGGCGCGGTGCAAATCAGCGGGGGACTTTCGTATGTCTTTGGCATCCCCAATACGCTGGGCACTCAATTGACGCTGATTGCCATTGTGACCATCTTATTCATGCTCTCGGCCCAAACAGGCTTGCATCGGGGCATCAAATATCTCAGCAATCTCAATATGATTCTCGCATTGTCCTTATTGTTCTTTGTGTTGTTCCTGGGCCCCACACACCTGATCATGTCGGTCTTTCCCACCACCCTGGGTCACTATATCAAAAACCTTCCGACCATGAGCTTGAACCTTGCCCCATTTGGAAACTCTTCTTGGATTCACGATTGGACGCTCTTTTACTGGGCCTGGTGGATTGCCTGGGCACCGTTTGTGGGTACCTTCATCGCCAGAATTTCCAAAGGCCGGACCGTGCGCCAATTCGTACTCGGCGTCCTACTTGTCCCATCGCTCTTCTGTGCCTTTTGGTTTACCGTCTTCGGCGGAACCGGGATTGCCTTAGAGCTCTTTCAGGACGTGCCCCTAAAAGCTATAATGGAAAAACAAGGTATGGAAGTGTTGCTCTTCACGGTGTTGGAGCAGTACCCCATGGGATCGATCATGTCCCTCATCGCCATCTTTTTAATCGGGACTTTTTTCATCACCTCAGCGGATTCCGCCACCTTCGTGCTGGGGACACTGACCACCAACGGCAGCCTCAATCCACCCAACCACATTAAATTCACATGGGGCGTCATTCAATCCCTCTCGGCCGCTATTCTACTCTGGTCCGGTGGACTCAAAGGTCTGCAAACCGGCGCCATCCTAGCTGCCTTTCCCTTCGTCTTTGTGATCATCATCCTCATCATTTCCCTCCTCAAATCCTTCAAGGAAGAAGTCCGAAGGATATGAGCTGCCGAGGTTCGGCCCGGCATCTCTGATCATTCCAGTTCCTGGAATTTTGCACCCAAACACCATCTTTATCCATTTGTCATGACCTTGATTGCAACATACTTTCTTGCAATCATCCTAGATATATCCGAAAGTTTCCAGCGTTCTTATATTTTTCCCCTGTAGATTTTCTTGGCTTTTCTCGCTACCCTTGCTCAATATATCGGACTGTTCTATTCTCCCGTGATGAACGGGTTGACCAGACCTGTTCTCGTATTGGAGGAAATTTAAGGAGTCCCAATGGCTAAACAAGATCCCAACCCACCCCACATTACCACCACGGAGACGATACTCAGGTTTTATGTATTTTTAGGGCAATATATCGATCGCTGTTTAGATGAGGAACACCGACGATCACTGCCCGAGGAAGAGTTTCAACAACATTTGGCCACGACTCACAACCAAGTTGGCGAACTTCTGGCCACCAACCGCGTGGTGAAAACCAAGGCTGAGGCCGAATTTCAACGCGTGACCGGCCTGTGCCAGGATTTTCTGAAACATCCCGAAAGCGGGGACCCTGAACACGTCCTCCGAAAAGAACGGGAAACGCTACGGGTGAAAATGTTGGCATTGAGCGACCTTTTAGCCGTCTTTCGGTCGGTGTAACTCCGCCAACCTCTTTCCTTTCGCCTTCTTCCTGCTTCCAGATTGACCGCCCAAAAAATCGTGTGCTAACGTCGATGTTCGGATTTTACCTAGGGGTTGGGGGGACAACCCCCATGAAAAAAAGGAGCCTGAACTATTTCCCCGGTACGAACTGACATGGCCGATTCCGTAGCAGAACATATCGCGGCATTGGACGATGAGGACTGGGGTGTCCGAGAGGATGCTGCAGTCGCTCTCGGCCAATTTAGCGATCCTCGGAGCGTTCAACCTTTGATTCGTGCACTCCGAGATTCGGACCATGCTGTTCGGGCAGCGGCAACTTCGTCATTGAACGCTCTGGGGCAACCGGCTGTTCTGTCTTTGGGATTTTGTCTCCACGACCCTAACCTTCAAGTCCAGGAAGCAGCGGCCTCTATCCTCGCCAATATTGCCGATGAGCAAGTTTACGAACCGTTGCTGTCTGCCCTTCTAAATCCCAACTGGATTGTGCGCATGTCTGCTGCAAAAGGGCTCACTCGGCTTAAAGACCCTCGTTCGATTGATACGTTGATTTTGGTACTCCAAGATAAAGTCCCAGCAGTCCGGGAGGAAGCCTGCCGGACTATTCAGGCCATAGGGGAGGCCAGCATTCCACCACTTCTTAAGGGATTGCAGGATCCCAATTGGAGAATTCGATTGCGGGCAGTTGAGGCCCTATCTTTATTAAAACCTCAGGTTGCTGTGGCACCCTTGATGAATCTTGTTGCGAACGATTCCGACTCCGCCGTACGGCAAGATGCCATTCGAGCCTTAGGACAGATTGGTGATGCCCATGCCATTCCTCTGTTATTGGATTCGCTCACCACACCTTCATTACAACAGAAAGCTATTGAGGCTCTGGGGAATTTGCGAGCCGTGGAGGCCCTTCCCCACTTGATCGCCCTCGTCAAATCTCTTCCTGCGGATGCCTATGAAGACCGCATGGAAGGCTGTACGGACCCTCAATACAAAGTAGAGCTCCCCCCTTTGGAGGCCGCCGTCAGAGCTCTGGCCAACATTGGCGACCCTCAGGCCGTCCCGGTCCTAATGGATGCCTTGCGTACCACGTTGCTTCGCCAAGAAGCCGCAGAAGCCTTGACGCACTTTGGTTCAGCCGCCAAAACGCTCTTGCTACAACTGTTGAAAACCACAAAGAATGACAATCTGCGTCGGCATGTGTTGGAATCCCTTTCCCATCTTGGATGGCGGCCCGGACAAATTCGCCTTTAACCAATTGAACGTCAATGCCAAGAGAAACGTTTGAAACAATCATTTCTGAGCTAGATCACGAGGAAGACTGGCGACGGATGCGTGCCACTTCCACCTGCATGAAAGGTGGGCCTAAAGCGGTAGAAGCCATTATCCAAGCGATAGGTCACGGAACCACTCATTATAAAATCGAAGCGATCAGAATGCTGGCACGACTGGGTGATCCTCGTGCTGGCCTTGCCCTGGCGGGCCTCATGAAAGAAGAGGACGACGAGGTTCGTCAGGCCACCATGGATGCGCTAGAACACCTAGCAGGAGTTCTAGACGAGCCCACAGCAGCCGCGCTGTTGGAACATTTAACGGACGACCGCATTCAAGAACGGGTCACGGCATTGTTGGGGGTCATTCCCACATCGATAGGGCCGCTTTCTGAAAGACTTCGCGACCCTAATGAATCCATCCGCGAACGCGCCGCCGAAATTTTGGCAAATTTACTGGACCCCCGGTCGGCCGATGCCTTCGTGGATGCCATGGCTGATCCCAATCTTCGTGATCTGGCCACTGATACCTTGCGCAAACTCGGTGCCATCAGGGATCGCATTGAACAACTCCTCGACGATTTACGAGCCGTGGAAGAATCGGAATTAAAGGAAGGGGTTCGACAAGAAACCGTCATCCAACTTCATCGCATTGGACGACCAGCTGTCGAAATTCTGTTGGAATATTTAGACGATGACGACTGGATCGTGCGAGAAGCTGCTGCTGACACCTTAGGTAAAATCGGGGATGTCAGAGCTGTCGAACCCTTGATGATTCGACTGCAATCCGACAATGACACGGGTGTGAAGGAGCATGCCTTGAAATCCTTGGGACTCATTGGTGATGCGCGTCCCGTCGAGTTGTTTGTCGAAGTGATTCCTATTCGTCCTCTTCGCATTTTGGCCGTGGAAGCGTTAGAAAAAGTCAAAGATGTCGAAGTCTTGCGGCCTCATATCGAACTCTTTAAACGATTAAAAACCGACCGTGATGGACTCATTTCCTATAATTCAGGGGTTATCCTTGACAAACTGGAAGCCGCCACTGCACAAAGGGAAATGGATGAAGAAGCTTGGGCTGGAAAGGAGACTGCATGACGGAACAGAATCAAGTCGATCCCTTGTTGTCGGCTCTTCGGGATGACAACGAATCATTACGGGATCATGCCGCTTCTCGCTTGGGAGAAGTCGGGTCGGAAGCTATCCCGAAGTTGATTGAAATGTTTTTAGAAGACGACTGTGTGATTCGCGAGGCTGCCACCAGTGCGTTGGTACAAATTGGAGAACCGGCCGTTGATCCCCTCCTCGAAGCACTCAAGGACGATGAAGAATGGTCGGTCCGCGAACAAGCCGCCAACGCCCTGGGAAAACTTCGTGCGCATAAATCTGTGGAACCGCTCGTTCATGCCCTGCGACATGATAAGGACGGTGGGGTGCGAAATGCGGCCATTTGGGCCCTGGAACGCATTGGGCACCCGGATGCCGTCCCTGGCTTAGTCGATGCCTTGATGGATGCGACGCTACGGGAAGATGCGGCCAGAGTGTTGAAAAAACTAGGGGATTCACGAGCCACCACCGCTTTAGTCGAAGGACTGCATGCCTCAAATTGGATTGTGCGCCGGCATGCCGCCGAAGCGTTGGGAAAAATCGGCGACCCCCAATCATTGGATCCACTGATTGAGGCCTTGGCCGATGAAGACTGGTTGGTTCGCCGCAATGCGGCCGAATCACTGGCGCGCTTAAAAGATAACCGGGCCATCGATCCCTTGGTTCCCTTGCTGGAAGATGAGAATGAAATGGTTCGGGATACGGCAGAGGGTGCCCTGTCGAGTTTGGGTTGGACCCCGAGTTCTTCAAAATAGAGACCATTCGTTACTACTTTTTACTCTGTTCACTTTCTACCTGAGGATACATCATTATTATGGCAAATGAAGCACCGGCAAAACTCATCTCCATCGGACCGAAATCAGGCACGAAAAAAGATGGGTTTAATCTTGTGACCGAAAAAGTCTCGATGATCAATCTCGAGACCAACCAAATCGAAGTCGAATTGTTGGCCTACGACGGGAAAACCGTCCTTTTGGACGTCGGAGAAGAAGCGGTTGAGGATTTACACAAAATCAAAATTGGCGACGGCGCCACGCTTCGAGTCGTCGAAGAAGACGGCAAACGTATCGTCAAAAGTTTTCGTATTCGCTCCAAAGATCCGAATATTGCAGCGGCCGATGCAGCCCTGCTGGATCTGACCGATACGCACTGGCTCAATCGCAAGCATGCTATTGAAGTTCTTGGGGAACTTCGGGTCGAAGCAGCGGTGAAGCCCTTGGTGGAAATGCTGAGTGATGAAGTCGGTGATGTCCGTCAACGGGCCTATGAAGCGCTAATTAAAATTGGTGCACCATGCGTGCTTGACGTCGTACCGCTGTTGACAGAAGAAGAAGATGACCTTCGGCAATCCGCAACAGAAATTTTGCGCAAAATCGGGAAGCCTGCCGTGGAGCCCTTGGCCCAGGCTTTAGGTGAAGCCGACGAGCGCTTGCAAAAGCGCATTATGAAAGTGCTGGATCGGATGGGGTATAAGCGGAAGTAGAGGCGTATGGAAACCCTGCTCGCTTACCCCTGTTTTAAGGGATGTGTTCCGGCAGCTTTTCGACCTACCGACACATAATAAAATCCCTGTTCGGCCATTCGCTGTGGTTCGTAGACATTCCGAAGGTCGATAAAGATTGGGGATTTGACCTTTGATCGAATTTGTTCCAAATCAAGATTACGAAATTGATTCCATTCGGTGACTAAGACGATGGCATCAGCTCCTTCAACAGTCTGATAGGCATCTTGACAAGGAA
>CBDUWS010000002.1:0-28951 GCA_965370985.1 uncultured bacterium | reverse complement strand
GCCATTTAATCACTCATATCGGAGTGACCTACTGCAATGCTGCCAACTGATTGATTTATTGAAAGGAACATGGAGGTTGAGGGAAGGAAAGGTTCAACCACTCATGAACGGCGATGTATGGGAACGCATACATCGCCATGAACAGCGATGTGTGGAAAAGTCTACATGAGAGTATCTAAATCATGAAGGGATAATGGCTCATTGAAAGTCAAAGGATTCACGCCCGTTGGGTGATTAGGAGGACAATATAGGTCGTCATGGCCTGGTCGCGTTTGATGATGTACCCAAGTCACTGGCGCTGGAACGTTTGTCTTGGGTAAGATTTAAGACTTTAAATGCAACTTTGCCTAAGAATATAGGAAGTGATTCTGGAGCATCTTCCAGAAGACTTTCCAAGAAGGACGGTGTCGTAGTTTGGTCTAGGGGACCTGACTGTTTCACCTGGGGCACCGTAATTTAGGTAGAAAAATTATCAAAAAGTTTGATCTTATGTTCATTCTCGGTAAACTTTCCTGTAAGATTAACCCTATGGGTTTTGTCAAGAGCGGTGATAAGTTCATATTTCTTCCATGATTTTTAATTGATGCGAGGGTGATTATGAGAAATCGGATTTCATGCTCCGCCCAAGACCTTGGCCAATTGGATCCTGATATGGTGCAGTCTGTGGTTGGGGGGCAGGTCTTTAAAATTGGCGACCAATATTTCTCGGATCAACGAGTGAGTATTTTAGAAGCCAATGGGACGCAAGTCGTTGCGGAGGTCAATGGGACGTATGGTGTCTATTCGCAGACGATTAAATTGCGTGGTGGGACCTTGTCGACGAAATGTTCCTGCCCGTCGACGGAACAGCCTTTTTGTCGGCATTGTGTCGCCGTCTTATTGCAGCAGTTCCATTCTGGGCCTTCGGAATCCCCTCCTTCTCCACCTCCTGCACCGGAACCACCTGCTGAGGCATCTTCTTCATCGGGTGAGCCTGCTGCGACCGTGGATTTGAATTTTCGTGAAGCGACGTTGTTTATCGATTGGATTCAGCAGGCAATTGGGCCATTAGGCAAAGAGCCTTCCCTGCCTGCAGTTCCAGAGTCGCTTCGTGGCGTGGCGCGGGAATGGGCGGGTGTGATTGATCGGCTCAACCAACAATTTTTAGAAAGTGAAGAAGATCGCACGGATGCCCAGCGGAATTTGCAATCTGCCGAAAACAGGGTTGATTCCTTAACCAAGGAATTAGAGACAGTGAAAGGGGAGTCGGAAAAGGCTCAGGAAGCCTGCAGTAGTTTGGAGAAAAAAACAAAGCAGTTAGAAGATTCTTTGTCGGATTTTTCCCAGGTTTCCAAGGAGCGAGATCGATTAGTGGGTAAGATCTCAACTATGCAATCCGAATTGCAAAACAAAGGAGCCGAACTAGAAAGTGTCTCGATGACTCTTAAGTCGCTGTCCAACGCTATTCGTAACTTGCTCCCTTCAGACCTACCTTGAGTTCGTGAACAAGGTGGTTGGTAATCCCCGGATCGTAGCCTTAGGCTCGTATTTTTCTAGGCTCTAGGGCTTCTGGTAATTCTTCTCGATGTCTGACCAGTTTCAGTAAATTCTCTGTCACCTGATCGAAGGCTATTGCTGCTGGAGCCTTTGGCGACAATTCTACGACTGGTAAGTATTTCAAAATAGACTGTTGGACGTGGGGATCTTCCGGAATATTCCCCAGGACTGACAGGTCGGCCCCAACATATTGTTTGAGCAAATGCTGTAAATGCAGGGTGTTTATTCGCGATTTCGGGGTCATCCGATTTAAAATTAACGCTGGCTGGAATCCGTGGAGAGCTTGTTGTGCTAATTTCACCCCAGACTCGCTGGTGCGTCCGACAGCTTCTAAGACTTCCGTAATACTATGGAAATCTTGACTAAGGAGGGTTTCGGCAATGGGGTCACGAGCCAAAAAAACGGTGAGTACTTTCCGAATCGCGGCCAGTTTGATAAATCGGTAAAGATCTAATACCGATGTGGGGTCTGGAGTGGCGACTGCTAAAAAATAATCCGCGAGGAGAAAGAAATCTAGTGTGTGGTAACTAGTGCCGGCCCCGACATCGACTAAAATGATATCCGCATCGAGTTTTTGGAGATGTCGAATGAGGCGTTTTTTTTTGGCATGTTGGAGGTTTGCAGTAATAAGGGTTTCTCCCGTCCCAGGAATGAGCCGGAGAGACAAAGGGCTGGCCAACGGATGAGCCAGGTCTTCAAGATTGGTTGACCGGGTTGAGAAGAAATCGGTGAGAGTGGAGGGGGGATGAAACATCCCGAAAAGAATGTGGAGATTGGCACCGCCAATATCCATGTCTACTAAGATAACGCGATGACCTTTCCGGGCCAACAGGAGGCCAAGGTTGCTGACAACCATACTTTTACCAACCCCGCCCTTTCCGGAAGCCACAGAAATGATTGTGGGCATCTGCTGAATTCCTCTCTGGTTGATCATGAGAGAATGGTGTGTTCTCTCAATGAAAATCAGTCTATCATGGGGTTGATCTTATGCCTATGTTGCCCTCTCAAGCCCACTTGGCTTGCAAGCGTGACGGGATGGAAGAATAGTGGATGATGGCCTCCGGCGATATCTTGCCTTTGAAAAAGGAAAGTGCTAGGGTGAGCACTAGTTGAGTGGGCGTGAGCCCACTTTTTTTTGGTCTTTAGCGGTGGCCGCTATCCATAAGGTGTCTATGGTGGCCTTGATGACTGAGAATCTTATTCAAGTCATTCGCCAGGTGGGCGATCCCATTGCGCGGGCTTTGGGTGTCGAAATTCTTGACCTGGAATGTACCGGGAAACCAACCAATCCCTTGGTCCGCTTGACGCTTGATAAAGTTGGAGGAGTTGGTATTACAGATTGTGAGCAATTTCACCAGTCTCTTCGTCGGACGTGGGAAATTACTCAACCATCAGGCCCAGCTTGTCGCTTTGAAGTGTCGTCACCAGGATTAGACCGACCTCTGAAGAATCAAAAAGACTTTCAACGTGTTCAAGGTCAAAGGCTTTGCGTGACCTTGCAAAATGATGCGGAGAAGAATGCCGTCGTGATCGGACGATTAATAGCCGTGACCGATACGGGATTGAAGTTAGTAGATGATCGAAATAAAGCTCTCCTAGAGCGTTGCGTCGCTTGGGACGAGATTGTCAAGGCAAAGATCGAGATAGAATTCTAGCATTTCTATGGATGGTACAATCAGCCCAACTTGTTTTGGGCTGCTTATGATGTGTTGCGAGGAACAATCATGAAAAGCGAACTCATGTCGGTTATCGATCAAATTGGCCGTGAAAAAGGCATTGAGAAGGAGAAAGTCCTTGCGGCCTTGGAATCGGCTCTGTTGACCGCGGCAAAAAAGCGATTCGGGCAGGGGGATAATATTCAGGTCGACATTGATACGGACACCGGTGAAATTTCCATTGTGAGCAAGAAAACCATTGCCGAAATTGTCGTCAACGCCAAGACTGAAATATCCTTGGAAGAAGCCCGGAAAATTGATGGTGAAGCCGAGATGGGTGATGAAATTGGCTCCCTCCTTGATATGGATGATTTTGGCCGAATTGCAGCACAGGCAGCCAAGCAGGTAATTTGTCAGAAGGTTCGGGAAGCGGAATGGGAATCCATTGAACGCGAGTTCTCCAAAAAAGAAGGCGAATTAGTGCATGGCGTCATTTTAGGTCAAGAACGGCGTAATTATCTGGTGGATATTGGGAAAACGGAAGCGCTATTGCCCGTCCAAGAGCAGATACCTCGTGAGGCCCACCGTCGAGGTGATCGGGTTCGAGCCTTGCTATTAGAGGTTCGTCGAACACCAAAGGATGTGCAAGTGATTTTATCCCGAGCCCACCCACATTTCGTGGTGAAATTGTTTGGCTTAGAGGTACCGGAAATTTCTGAAAAAATTGTGGAGATTAAGGGTGTGGTTCGTGAACCGGGAGATCGAACGAAAATCTCGGTGGTTTCACGAGATAAGGCTGTGGATCCTGTTGGAGCTTGCGTGGGAGTTAAGGGTTCCCGAGTACAAGCCATTGTCCGTGAATTGCGGGGTGAGAAAATTGATATCATTCCTTGGACGGATGATCCGCGAGTGTTTATAGGGGAAGCGTTGAATCCGGCATCTATTGAAAAAGTCGGCATTGATGAGCAGAAAAAATCGGCCCTCGTGGTTGTTGCGGATTCTCAGCTTTCGTTAGCCATTGGGAAAAATGGCCAAAATGTTCGACTAGCCGCAAAGCTGACAGGTTGGAAAATTGATATTATTAGTTCTACTGAATATGAAAAGGAAAAATTGGAGCGGGACCAGGAGATTAAAGCGGCGTTGGCTGAAGAGACTGCAAATATCGCTGCGGAAGAGACGGTAGGGGAAGAAGTAGGGGAAGAAGAGGTCCGACAGTCTGATGAGGGAGCCAGCGATGAATCCAAGCTGGAGACCACCAAAGGGTCAGTTCCGGAGGAATCTTCGTCATCGTAAAGGACATGCATGCGAGTTCATGAGATAGCTAAAAAACTTGGAATGGAGAGTCGCCTGGTAATTCCGGAATTGGTGCGATTGGGTATTCAGGTGACTTCCCATAGCAATGCCGTCGAGGAGGATGCGGCCCGGTGGGCGATGGATGTCCTGCGGGGCAAGGTGGACGCACCTAAAGGCCCTCTTCCTGCAAAAAGCGTGGCCCGTAATTTGGGAATGAAAAAAGCGGGCGGGCGACTTCTGAAAAAAGATGCGTCTGCTTCCGGGAAGGCTGGTACTGATGCTACGGCTCCCGAACTCAAGAAGCCGGAAAAGAAGCATATACTGATTAAAAAGAAAAAGACGGAAGAAGAGCTGGCTGCAGAGGCTCAGGAATTCCCTTCAGTAAAGGAAGCGAGTGCGGAAGATTCTGTATTTACTGAAGATGCAAGTGCTTCGACAATGGATGCTCCAAAGGTTGGAGAACCAACTGTCGCAATATCATCGCTGGAGACCCCTCTCGAAGCCCCAGCCCCTCTTGCTCTTGAATCTGTCATGCCCGATCAACCAGTTCTTCCTTCGGATAAACCTATTGACAGAGAAAAGAAAACTGGGGAAAAAGCTGACAAAACTGGTCCTTCTTCAGCTCGTGACAGCCAAGCTGATGACAAAGTCAAAAAACCTAAAAAAGGACCGCGGTTGAAAAATGAGGAAATGTTTGCCGCCAGATTCGAAGATGCGGCGGTCTGGCAGGATCTTCGTCCACTCCCAACGCTCCGTCGTGAGGAACGTGCTCGTCAGGTACAACCAACTTCAGTAGGTGAAACGACCAAACCACGCAAAAAGGTAATAAAGGTCACAGCCGGAATATCCGTCAAAGACTTCGCCGAGGTCTTGGGCCAAAAGCCGACAGAAATCATTCGAAAACTGATGGAATTAAATGTCGTGAAAAATCTGAATCAACCCATAGATCTTGATGCAGGCCTTCTTATTGCTGAGGGGTATGGTATTGCGGTTGAAGCTGTCGCACCTAAAGGAGGGGAAGCTCTGCTAGAGGATATCTTAGAGCCCCGCGGCCATGAACGGTGGGAGCCTCGAGGCCCGATTGTGACAGTGATGGGGCATGTTGATCATGGGAAAACTTCTCTATTGGATGCCATTCGAAAAACCCAAGTCACGGATCGAGAAGCTGGCGGGATTACTCAGCATATTGGGGCATCGTTTGTTAAAGTCGGCGAACGAGGCATAACGTTTTTAGATACGCCAGGCCATGAAGCATTTACGGGGATGAGGGCTCGCGGGGCTCAAGTGACCGATATTGTGGTGTTAGTCGTTGCCGCAGACGATGGACCGATGCCTCAGACAATTGAAGCGATCAACCATGCGCAAGCTGCGAATGTGCCTATTATCGTAGCCGTCAATAAGATTGATTTGCCTGGGTCGAATCCTGATCGGGTGAAGCAAGGATTGGCTGATTACGGGCTGCTCCCGGAATCATGGGGAGGACAAACGATTTTTGTCGAAGTTTCGGCTAAACAGGGCCAAGGATTAGATAACCTACTTGACATGTTGTTGCTTCAGGCTGATGTCATGGAATTGAAGGCTGATTTGGCATGTTCTGCTCGCGGCGTCGTCCTAGAGGCCAAATTAGATAAAGGGCGCGGACCTGTCGCCACCGTATTAATTCAGGGTGGAACCTTAAAAGTAGGTGAGGCATTTGTTGTGGGGTCGGTGAGTGGTCGAGTCCGTGGGCTTACGTCGGATAAAGGAGCCCGTCTTAAGGAAGCCGGACCCTCCACACCTGTCGAAATAATCGGCCTGTTAGGGGTTCCAGAAGCCGGAGATCAACTTGTTGTGGTGAAAGATGAGCGAGTGGCCAGAGAGATTGCCCAAGACCGCATGCAAAAGCAAAAAGATATGGGATTTGCTGCCTCGTCCCGGCGAACCTTAGATGATTTGTATGCCGACGCCCAAGATGGTGAAGTCAAGGAATTGCCCGTGCTCATTAAGGCGGATGCACAAGGTTCGGTGGGTGCCCTGGGTGATGCCCTGCAAAAGATTTCGACCGATGCGGTGAAGCTTAAAATCATTCATAGCGGGGTAGGCGGAATCAACGAATCAGATGTGTTGCTCGCGGCCGCGTCAAAAGCGATTATTATTGGATTTCACATTCGGCCTGATTCTAAGGCTGCGAATATTGCCCAACGTGAAGGGGTAGAAATTCGACTGTATACCATTATTTATAATGTGCTTGATGATATTCGTTCCGCTGCCGAAGGACTGTTGGCGCCTACCATAAAGGAGCGGGTCTTAGGCCATGCCGAAGTTCGGCAACTGTTTTCCGTTCCAAAGATGGGGACCATTGCGGGTTGTTATGTCAGTGATGGGACGATCTCGCGTACAAATACAAAGGTACGTGTGGTGCGAGATCAGGTGATGGTGTACGAAGGAAAAATTGGGTCGCTGCGCCGCTTCAAGGATGATACTCGCGAAGTGCAACAAGGGTATGAATGTGGAATCGGGGTTGAAAATTTCAATGATATGAAGCTTGGAGATGTGTTGGAAGCCTACGTATTGGAGGAGGAAGCGACCAAATTATAAGACGGAAGTGGCCGCGGGACAGACGGAATGGGGATGATTATTGGGTTGTGTACGGTGGAACTACATTTCCCCGAGGCTCAATCGCTCAAAAGTAAACGAAAAATTCTTGTCAGTTTGAAAACCAAACTTCAGAATCGGTTTAATATTTCCATCGCTGAAATTGATGAAAGCCATCTTTGGCAAAAATCCATTCTGGGAATCGCGTCGGTCGCCAATGAGACGGCACGGGTCAATCAGACGTTAGACCACGTTCTCAATGATATACGAGCGAATCCATCACTCGAACTCTTACGGTCTCAGATTGAATTGTTATAAGGCCTCAAGACGTTTGGCATCATGGCAAAATCAACTATCAGCAGGGCCACGCGGGTGGCTGATCAAATTCGGATGGAAGTCGCTGAAATTCTTTCCCGAAAAATTAAGGACCCACGGGTTCAATTTGTCACAGTCACAGAGGTCAAGATGACGGCGGACCTCAAAATTGCCCGTATTTATGTGACGACTTTGGACCAAGAGCATTTTGAGCAACAAACGGCTCCAGGTCTTAAAAGCGCCGTGGGGTATATTCGGACAGAAGTAGGGAGACGGCTGAATTTACGCTATACACCTGAAATTGCATTTTATCGGGATACGAGTGCCGAATATGCTCAGCGCATGGAAAAAATTCTGGACTCCCTCCCCCATGAGAATGACAACGAATCAGATGAACCCTCTCTCCCATCGACATAGGAACAGGGTCTGTAACGCATGACACTTCTTTCTCCTTGTACCGACCAGCCAACTATTGAGAACACTGGATTGCCGAAGTCGCTTCACGGAGTCTTAATTATGAATAAGCCAGATGGGTGGACTTCTCATGATGTTGTGAAACGGGTTCGAACAGTTCTGGGTATACAGAAGGTTGGACATGCCGGGACGTTGGATCCACATGCGACTGGAGTCTTGCCAGTTCTAATTGGGAAGGGAACCAAAATCGCGCAATACCTTTTGGGTTGGGACAAAGAATATGCGGCGGTTCTTCAATTAGGGCAAATGACTGATACGCAAGATGCGTGGGGAGCGGTACTGGAAGAAAAGTCATGCGAAGCATTGTCTGAAGGCGACGTTCGATCAGTATTTATGGAATTTCAAGGAGCGATACAACAAGTGCCGCCGATGTATTCAGCTGTCAAAGTTGGTGGACAGCCCTTGTATAAAAAAGCACGAAAAGGGCAAACTGTTGAACGTCAAGCCAAAACCGTCGTGATTCATGATCTGGAAATCCAGCGAGTGGCAATACCTGAAGTGAGTTTTCGTGTAGCATGTTCCAAGGGGACTTATGTCCGGACCTTGTGTGCTGATATTGGCGATCGCTTGGGCGTTGGTGGCCATTTGAAATGGTTGCAACGCCGACGGGTTGGCCCCTTGCATCTGGATCAGGCCGTTGAGATGGAATCCCTCACCGATGTATCGCAATTGGATGGAGCATGGTGGAGTCTGGATCGCGTCTTAGAAGGGTTCCCTGTCGTGGAAGTGAATGGGGACGACGCTCGGAAAGTGCTCCATGGGAATGCCATTCCTTGGAATCGTGTAGAATGGGCTGGTGAGAAGGCCAGGTTAACGACTCCTGGAGAAGGTATCCGGGTTCGTGTGAAAAACAAAGATGGCTTTTTGTTGGCCTTAGGGAAAGGTCCTTCGTTGCAACCAGGACAAAGTGGGCCAATGTTAGTGTTGGACACAGTATTAGGTTAGGAGAATGGAGAATCAGTTGGTGGTGGATTCATATTCATGAGTATTGTGTTACAAACAACCGGATGGATTCAGCATAAGAGAATATTCTGAAGGAGGCATTATGGCATTGACCAAGGAAGAAAAAACGGCAGCCGTTGAATCGCAACGAACCCATGATCGAGACACGGGATCTTCAGAGGTCCAGATTGCGATATTGACTAAGCGGATTACCAGTCTGACCGATCATTTTAAAACGCATAAAAAAGATCATCATTCCCGTCGTGGATTACTGCAGATGGTGGGTAGACGAAGAAAGCTCCTTGATTACATTCGACGACGGGATGAGGCCAAATATCAATCAGTGATTGCGGCCTTAGGTATTCGAAAATAGTCTGGGGATCATAGCTAGCTGGCATGGTTTCGCGCGAAAAAAATGTCAGGTGTAGGCAGTGGGTATTCCCTCGAAATTCCGGGGCCAGAAGCATTCATAGTCTGTGAGTACGCCGATGTTGGGTAGGAATGAAATGATGCCAATACACCCTCAATGGAAATGGGGGATCAGAAAGGTCGAAATATGATTCATGTCGTTGAAATGGAAGTTGGTGGTCGTCCGCTTCGGTTAGAAACTGGTCGTATGGCTAAACAGGCAGATGGCTCCGTGTTGGCTACCTATGCTGACACGGTTGTGTTGGCCACGGCGGTGTCTTCTAAGACGCTCAAGCCTGACGCTGGTTTCA
Organism: uncultured bacterium; assembly: GCA_965370985.1. Taxonomy (GTDB): domain Bacteria; phylum Nitrospirota; class Nitrospiria; order Nitrospirales; family UBA8639; genus Nitrospira_E. Next base: position 19,443 of record CBDUWS010000002.1, on the reverse strand, counting down.
TCCCTCTCACGGTTAATTACCAAGAGAAATTCTATGCTGCCGGAAAAATTCCTGGCGGGTTTTTTCGCCGTGAAGGAGCCCCCAGTGAGAAAGAGGTGCTGACCAGCCGCCTGATTGACCGTCCAATTCGACCCCTGATGCCGGATGGTTTTTATTATGAAACCCAAATCATCGTGACCGTGCTTTCCATTGATCAAACGATGTCATCTGATGTGGTGGGCATTGTGGCCGCGTCTGCTGCGTTGGCCGTTTCGGATATTCCCTGTGCTGGACCTTTGGCTTCCGTCAGAATCGGTCGGGTAAACGGGGATTTTGTGGTAAACCCGGATCGAAGCGCCTTGGAGACAAGCGAATTGAATCTGGTCGTGGCTGGCACGCAGGATGCCGTGATGATGGTCGAGGCTGGAGCCAATGGGCTTTCTGAAGACATGATGATTGATGCCATCGAGCTCGCTCATGCTGAAATTAAAAAAATAATCGCGAAGATCAAAGAGCTACAGGATAAGGTTGGAAAAGCCAAACGTGCTTTCCAAGTGGAAGTACTTGATGCAGAAGTGGGAAAGGCCGTTCGTTCGCAAGCGGCTTCGGCCATTTGCGAAGCCATGTATATCCCGGGGAAAGCTGAACGCCAGGACCGGTTTGATCAGATTCTTCTCGAATCGATTGAAGTGGTGGCGGGGGAAGATGATGAGCGGAAGTCTCAGGTCAAGAAAGCCTTTCATGCGTTGGAATATTCGGAAGTTCGTCGGATGATTTTGGAAAAGAAAACTCGTGCCGATGGGCGAGGGTTAGCCGATGTTCGCCCCATTACCTGCGAAGTGGGTCTGTTGCCACGTACGCATGGCTCGGCCCTGTTTACGAGAGGGGAAACCCAAAGTTTGGGGGTAGTGACGTTAGGGACGGCAGATGATGAACAGCGAATTGATGCCCTGGAAGGCGAATATTCTCGGTCCTTCATGCTGCATTATAACTTTCCTCCGTTTAGCGTTGGCGAGGCAAAATTTTTGCGCGGGCCAGGGCGACGGGAAGTCGGACACGGGAAATTAGCTGAACGGGCTTTGAGTGCCGTGTTACCTACGAAGGAAGAATTCCCCTACACCATCCGGATTGTCTCCGAGGTGTTGGAATCGAACGGATCCTCCTCGATGGCTACGATTTGTAGTGGAACCTTGGCCCTTATGGATTCGGCAGCTCCGATCAAGGCGCCGGTAGCCGGGATTGCCATGGGGTTAATTCTAGAAGGGGATCAGGTGGCCATTCTGTCCGATATTTTAGGCATGGAAGATCATTTAGGTGATATGGATTTCAAGGTAGCCGGGACTAAAGATGGTGTGACGGCATTGCAGATGGATATTAAGATAGGTGGGGTCACGCCGGCCCTCATGCGGCAAGCTCTGGCGCAGGCACATGAGGGCCGCATGACGATTTTGGAGAAAATGAATGAATGCCTCTCCACTCCTCGCACTGAATTGGCTCCCTATGCTCCCCGGATTAGTACCATTCAAATTAAGCAAGATAAGATTCGGGATATCATTGGCCCAGGAGGAAAAGTTATCCGTGGGATTATTGCGGAATGTGGCGTGAAAATGAATGTTGAAGATACTGGGATTGTGACGATTGCCGCGGTAGATGAGGACTCGGCCAAAAAAGCCATGGATATGGTGCTCGGTTTGGTTGAAGAAGCGGAGATAGGGAAAATTTACTTGGGGACAGTCAGGAAAATTGTAGATTTTGGGGCGTTTGTGGAAATCCTACCGAATATGGATGGACTCGTCCATATCTCACAATTGGCTCCTCATCGTGTGGAATCTGTTGCCAATGAAATTTCTGAAGGTGAAAAAATTCTGGTCAAAGTGTTGGAGATTGATCGACAAGGCAAAATCCGACTCAGTCGGAAAGAAGCGATGGCGGAACAAGCCGAGAACGATCAATCCTCGGCCTAACCCTTCCTGGTTGTATTACCGTGTATAAAAAAGTCGTGTTGGATAATGGAGTTCGGGTCGTGCTCGAGCGGATGTCCTCATTGAGGTCCGTCGCTCTGGGTGTGTGGGCGAATGTGGGCAGTCGCTACGAAGTCAAGGGCGAGGAAGGCCTCTCTCATTTTATTGAACACATGATGTTCAAGGGTACGCGAAACCGAACCGCATCTCAAATTTCTAATGAGATTGATGCCCTGGGTGGGGAAATGAATGCCTTTACCACCCATGAGGCCACAGCGTTTTATGTCAAGGTCTTGGACCAGCAAGCGGGAGCGGCACTCGATCTTTTAGCCGACCTCTTTCATCATTCGCGTTTTGGGGCCAGAGATATTGAAAAAGAAAAGCAGATTGTGCTTGAAGAAATCCGAACGGTTCAGGACGATCCGGAGGATTATATTCATGAGTTACATGCCAAGGATGTCTTGGGCAACCATGCCATTGGACGCCCCATTTTAGGGACCTCACGAGCGATGCGACAAATGAATCGCCGTGGACTTCTCCAATATAAACACAAACATTACCGACCGGAAAACACGATCGTGGCTGTGGCTGGAAATTTTTCCTTTCCCCAATTACTGGATCAAGTCAACGAATATTTTGGACAATGGAAAGGGGAGGGGACTGCGACGCTTTCCAGGAAAATTGAAAACGATCGTTGGCCTGACAAGCCAAAAGCACGCCAAAGTCTTCATCAAAAACCATTGGAACAAGTTCATCTGTGTGTGGGATTTAAGGGGATCGCTATTGGGCATCCCGATCGCTATGCGGCTCATATCCTCAATACCATTTTGGGAGGTGGGGTCAGTTCGCGGTTGTTCCAAGAAGTCCGGGAAAAGCGTGGATTGGCCTATACGATTTATTCCCATCTTTCTAGTTTTCTCGATGGCGGGACGCTAACTGTCTATGCCGCTACACGCCCTGGGGAAGTGGGAGCGGTCATTGATCAAATTTGCAAAGAAACGAAGAAATTGTGTCGTCGTGGAGTGGCAGTAAAAGAATTGGAACGAACCAAAACCCAACTCAAAGGAAGTTTGATGTTGGGCTTAGAGGGAACATATGGCCGCATGAATAAACTGGCTAAAGACGAACTCTATCAGGGTCGTCATGTGACGCTGCAAGAAATGGTTAAAGCCATTGACAGAATTTCACCTGATCAAATCCGTCAACTAAGTCAGAAATTACTAGATCTCAAGGAGTTTGTGGTGACAGCCCTAGGTCCAATACCTAGAAAAATGGCTGTCAAGTGGGGATAATCCTTAAAAAAAAATCAGCTGGAATTCGCTTGACAACGATGCCCTGGATGAGTAGCATTGTCCCTCCCCAGACCAAAGGCTTTTTAAGGAAGGGTAACTGGGGCGATGATAGGCGGAATTTTGGAAATACTGTTTGAAGCTAGAGAAAATAAAAAGGTCAAGTTGTTTTTTAATTTTTGTCATTCTAACACTGTAAGGAGGGAGCAGATGAAGAAGTCATCTCTACGTCGGGCGATGGTAGCTCTCTGTGCGTTTGGCTTGCTTAGCATGGTAATGGGCGGAGCGGTCTATGCGCAAAAAGGCCCTGCCGGACCCGGGAACAAAAAGTCCCAAGGGGATCCTAAAGATGTCACCACTCAAGGTGATATTTCCTACAAAGGCGTGGCAGCCACGAGTTTGAAGGGGAGAATCTTCGGGCATTGGGCTGACAATCCTGATGGAGAAATCCTATTCGGGATTCAATATTGGAATACCTCGGAACCTGCCGAAGTGGGGGATCCTCCAGGACGGGCTTCCGATGACCGTATTCAAACCTTGCCTGATCCGTTAGTATCCTGTTGTGGATGGGGATACCAAGGTGGGACTGACAAGAATAACCCATATTCTGGTTGGTACACCCCACAAACGACAGTCAGGTTAGCGGTAAAAGATAAAGCCCTCATGGACCAAATGACCAAAGCCTCGCAAGATTTTGTGGCAATGGAGGTGCAAGTGAGTGGGCATACGATCACAGGCTTTAAACTTTTGAACTAGAGTGAAGTTCTAATCATTAATAAGAAATGACATATAACTTTTAAGTCGAGGAGGGAAGCCATTATGAAAGGTGCTAAGATGAAAGGATGGGCCCTTGTTGGAGCCATGGCGCTCGTAGGCACAATGGCCTCCAGCGCGATCGCAATCGAGGCATTCCAAGAGCGGTTTGAATGGGGAGACCTGAGCAAGCCGACCACGCTTCGTGGCCGAGTCGCTGTGACGGATCCCTATGATAATGCTGTCTGGATCAACATTGCTGTATTTGGTGGCAATGCCGAAAGCGGTTATTATTGGCAAAAATATTTTCCTGGCAAAAATGTAAAAATGTATCCTGCAGACGATAAAATAATGGCTACGTTGAAAGCAGCCGGGAAAGATTCACAGAGCCAGGCGGTCATGACGGGAACCAAACCGTCAAAATACGGATTAGTTGAGATTGTGGTCCAAGAAAAAGAACAGAACAAGCGGATAATCCTTTCCGCCAAGACTGTGGCGGATGTAGCTGGAACACCAGCAAAACCCCGCAGCATTCATGCCTTGAGGACCACTCCCGTGGCTCAAGCTACCGCTGATGAGAGCTGGCCACAAAACCGGAAGATGCTATATGATGTGTTAATTCCCGGTGGGCCTGCTATTTCTGGAGTGATTCCTTACTCTGATCAAGGTTTAGGAGTCTGGGATCCAGAAAAATAATCTATTTAGATTAACCCTATTTTGAAAGAAAGGCCTGCGTATTACGCAGGCCTTTCTTTTTTTGTGGCCATATCACCATCATCTAAACGAGCTTTGAAATCGGCTAAACGATTCAGAGCTTCAAGAGGTGTCATGGAAAATAAGTCTATCTGTTTGACTTCTTCTAAGATGATATGAGGATGAGGGGAAAGTTGGTTAGGGGGTAAAGAGGGGCTTTCGTTGGGGTCTGGGTTTGAAACATTTGGGGAAGCATGGTCCTGTTCAAGTTGTTCTAGAATGTTCTTGGCACGCTGAAGTAGGAGCGTTGGAATACCCGCTAATTTGGCTACTTGGATACCATAACTTCGGTCAGCTTTCCCAAGGATAATTTTCCTCAGAAATAAGACATCCTGTCCTTTTTCCTGTACGAGCACGGTGTAATTTTTAATACCTTCCCGCTGGGTTTCCAATTGCGTCATTTCATGGTAATGCGTGGCAAACAGAGTCCTGGCTCCAAGATTTCCTCGATCGAGAATATATTCGACTAAGGCCCAGGCGATACTCAAACCATCATATGTGCTGGTCCCTCTTCCCACCTCGTCCAGCAACAACAGGCTTCGTGAAGTGGCGGAATGTAAAATTTTGGCCGTTTCACTCATTTCCACCATAAAGGTGCTTTGTCCCGCACTCAGATCATCGGCTGCTCCTACCCGAGTAAAAATTCTATCAACAAGGCCGATTCGAGCGGAATTGGCAGGGACAAAGCTGCCCATTTGCGCCATTAACACAATAAGGGCCACTTGCCGGAGATAGGTGCTTTTCCCCGCCATATTGGGGCCTGTTATCAGAAGTAATCGGTTGGTGTCCAAATCAAGAGTGGTGTCATTAGCGATAAACCCATCGGCAATCTGGAGATGCTCAATAACAGGATGCCGGCCTTCCGTGATCTGAATCATGCCCCCTTCATAGACCGTGGGTTGGGTGTAGCGATTGAGGCAAGCCGTTTCAGCCAAGCTGGTGAAGACGTCGAGTATGGCTAATTGCTGCGCCATGGCCTGAAGTCTTGTTGTGGCGGAGGCGATGCGACGACGAAGGCTCACGAAAAGCTCAAATTCCAAATGTTTTATCTTCTGGTCGGCACTGGAAAGACGGCCTTCAAGATCCTGTAGTTCTTCTGTGGTAAAGCGTTCAGCATTCACCAACGTCTGTTTTCGATGATAGTCTGGTGGAACTCGGGAGGCATTGGCTTTGGTCACTTCTATGTAATAGCCAAAGACTTGATTGAACTTCACCTTGAGAGTGTCAATTCCGGTTTTGGTGCGTTCCCTTGTTTCCATTTCTGCTAATAATCTCGTGCCTTCTTTGGAAAGGATGCGAAGTTCATCAAGCTCTCCATTCACGCCTTCTCGCATGACTCCTCCCTCCTTAGCTGAGAGGGGCGGGTTCTCCACAATCGATTCAGATATCCAGGAAGATACGTCTTGGATAGAATCCCAGTCGCCATACATGGCCTTCAGGATATCGGATTGAAACCCGGTCAGAAGGGTGTGAAGCATCGGCAAGCTTTCCAAGGAGTGATAGAGGCTCATGAGGTCGCGGGGATTGGCGACCCCCAAGGCAATGCGGCTATTTAATCGTTCTAGATCTTTGATTGATTTCAGATGCCCTCGAATCGACATCCGATTACCCACCTGATTGACCAATTCTTTGACGACGTCTTGCCGGGCTTGAATCACCGAGAGTTGGGTGAGAGGACGAACGACCCACTGTCGCAATAATCGAGTTCCCATGGGCGTTTGGGTCTGATCCAACGTGGTGAACAAGGTTGGACTTTGGCGTTGTTCTGAGACTGGTTTGAGGATTTCCAAATTTCGAAGGGTGGACTGGTCCAATTGCATTTCTTGTTCGAGCAGGCGAATCCAGGGACGGCGCAAATGAGCATGGGCTAATGTCGGCTGAGTTTCGGTGAGATACTGCAATAGCCCTCCGCTGGCTTGGTACCCAACCGTCAGTCCGGAGAGTTGAAGCTCATGAATATCGGCAACGTCAAAAGTCATGGTGAGTGTCGTTTGGCTTGCCTCTAACTCAAAGCTTTTCCCATCACGAGGAACCAAGCGAGCGATCGTTAATGTTTTGAGAATCTTAGAAAGTTCTTCATGAATTAAATCGGGAAAGATGACTTCTTTAGGATCAATACGAACGAGTTCATCCACGAGAATGTGCAGCGATTCCCCAATCGGTGCCTCAGAAATCCAAAATTCTCCTGTTGAAAGATCTAATGTGGCCAAGCCCACTCGTGGTTCGGATATGGGTTTTTTAGGATATCTTTCTCGCGAGTAAAAGATTGAAGAAATATAGTTGGCTTCTCGAGCTGTGAGCAGTTCATGGTCATACAAGGTGCCGGGAGTGTAGACGCGAACAACTTCGCGTCGAATGAGTCCCTTCGCCTCCTTCGGATCTTCAACCTGCTCGCAAAGGGCAACGATTTTCCCGGCTTTGAGGAGTTTCGCAATGTACCCGGTTGCCGTGTGGTGTGGTACACCACAGAGGGGAATGGAGGTCCCCCTGGTTTTTCCTCGAGCGGTGAGAACAATCCCTAAGATGCCGGAGGCTTCCTCGGCATCCTCAAAAAACATTTCATAAAAATCCCCGACTCGAAAAAACAGAATGGCTTCAGGATGTTGCGCCTTAACGGTTCGGTACTGGCGCATGAGTGGGGAGAGTTCTTGGTCTTGCATGAGGGGTGAGTCAGTCCTTGATTGAGGGATTGGTGATAGAGTGGTTATCTCTATCGTTGTGACGAAGGGTTGTCACGACATATGTACTTCTGGGACCTGTTCCTCGTATGGTCAAATGACGGATCGTTTCCGTATCCCCATGCTCCAAATGAAGAGCCAGGTAATCCGGGGGAAGAATCTGAAGGAGGCGGTCTGCCCATTCAATAATGACAATATTCTGCGGCGTGAAATAGTCTTCCAGTCCTAACTGCAAAATGGCCGATGGATTTTCTAGACGGTACAGGTCGACATGAATGACGGGAAGTCTGCCTTCATAGGTTTGAATGAGGGTAAATGTGGGACTGGTCACCTGTTCGGCTGTGATCCCTAAGCCCGAAGCAATCCCCCGAGTGAGAAGAGTTTTTCCAGCTCCCAAGTCGCCGGTTAAGGCGAGGACATCTCCTCCTTGGAGGGTATGGGCCAACCGTTCTCCAAATTCAAGAGTTTTCTTCACTGAATCCAAATACATTTTTAGAGAATTGAGGCTGGGTATTTGAGATAAGTCAGGAGCGGTATCCAGTATGGCAGGTCCTCCTTTTACTCTGATTTCCCCGAGATCGTTTGGGTGAGAGCACGGGGGATTGCGGAGATGACATCGCTGGCGATTAAGCCAGGTTCTCCCATGGCCCGTGCGGCCAAGTCACCAGCTAGCCCATGTACGTACACCCCAGCTCGGGCTGCATTCCAAGCTGTCAAGCCTTGCGCTAAAAAGCCTGTAATCACCCCTGTCAAAACATCCCCCATGCCGGCCGAAGCCATTCCCGGGTTTCCCGTTGGACAAATGGCAATCTGGCCGTGAGGGTTGGAAATGACAGTGTTGGCGCCTTTTAAGACGAGAATAATCCTATGGGTGGTGGCAAATGTTCTGGCTATCCCGATTCGATCTTCATTAATCGATTTTGATGAAGTGGTTGCTAAGAGTCTGGCCATTTCCCCAGGGTGTGGAGTCAAAATAGGAGGCTGTTTCATGCGCGAAAAGATATCCAGATAAGAAGCCAAATTATTGAGGGCATCGGCGTCCAACACACAGGGTGCCTCAAGTTGTGGAAGAAGCTGAGATAGCAGCTCAGTTATCGAGGAGGAAACGCCTAACCCGGGTCCAAAGCCCACGGCCGATTTGTCTTGGCAGAAACTTAAAAGAGTTGTACAGGCTTCAAGCCCTAACAAATGTTCGGGAGTTTCCGGTAGGGCCATTGTCATGATTTCAAGAAGCTTGGATTCCACAATAGGCGCGACTGTTTTAGGGGTAGCCACAGTGACGAGGCCTGTTCCCGCCCGGAGTGCACCAAGCGCAGCCAAGGCTGGTGCACCGGCCTTCCCAGGGGATCCGGCGACAATGCCTGCATGCCCGAATGTTCCTTTATGGGCAGATTGTGGGCGGCGAGGAATTAGGGGGCTGATCAGCTCGGGTGTTAAAAGATGGTTCTGAGGTTTCAATTCCTGGACATACTCAATAGGAATACCAATATCTACCACTTCGATGTGCCCAACCTGATCAATAGCGTTCCCGACATAGAGCCCAATTTTAGGGCAACCAAAAGTCACAGTCAGGTCGGCTTGTATGGCGGTGCCCAAGATCGCCCCTGTTTTGCTATCTAATCCCGAGGGTATGTCTATTGCCACCGTATAGGCGTGGGAGGCATTCATCGCCGTTATAGCTGTGGCATAAGGATCGCGTAGGGATGACGAAAGGCCTGTGCCTAGAAGTCCATCAATGAGGATATGGGCATCTTGTGTCAAAGACCCCAAAGTTTCCTGACTAGGTAGGACCAGGATGTGAGAAGGTTTTATTTTTTTATTCAGACGTCGATACATCGTTTTGGCATCTTTGCTGAGCTCTTTATAGGGAGCCATCAAGATCACCCTGGTGTGGGCTCCTTTGCCCTGTAAAAGGCGGGTGACCACCAAGCCATCCCCTCCATTATTTCCTTTCCCACAGAACACGACAACTTTCTTCCCTTTCAAAGGTCCAAAGTGCTGAAGAAGATGGGTGACGACGCCGGTTCCTGCCCGTTCCATCAAAGTGGTTCCAGGAATTTTGGCGTCTTGAATTGTCTGGCGATCAAGCTCTTGCATCTGTTCCGGGGTTACGAGCCACATAATGGTTTACGATTAGGTGTGAGGGTTTTGAAAATATTTATGTGAGGAGGGCTTTCATTTCTCGGACGGCGCGTTCAAGTCCAACAAACACGGCCCGAGCAATGATGCTATGGCCGATATTAAACTCTTCAATTTCAGCAATTTGTGTCAACCGTTGGGCATTCTGATAGTTGAGCCCATGCCCCGCGCTGACACGGAGCCCAAATTTAGCTGCTAGTTTGGCGGCTTGAACCAATGCATTATATTCGGTATCGGCTTCTTGTTGGCGTCGAGTATTGGCGTAGCGACCGGTATGCAGTTCCACAAAGTCAGCATTGACCTTATGGGCAGCTCGAATTTGTTGCATGTCAGGGTCAACAAACAAACTGACGGGAATTCCCCCTTCATGAAGAAAGTTAACCATGGATTGGATGCGATCCTGGTGTTCAACCACATCTAGCCCTCCCTCCGTCGTCAGTTCTTGCCTACGTTCCGGAACTAGGGTGGCCAAATCTGGCCTGACAGTGAGGGCGATTTTGGCGACAGAATCTTCGGCGGCCATTTCTAAATTCAATTGGATATGGACCGTTTCCCGCAGGATCGTCAGATCACGGTCTTGGATATGACGTCGATCCTCTCTGAGGTGGACAACAAGGCCTTCTGCCCCAGCTAATTGTACGAGGGTTGCGGCCATGATTGGATCTGGTTCATGCCCACCCCGAGCTTGTCGAAGTGTTGCGACATGGTCCACGTTAACGCCGAGTCGTGCCATAGAACCCCCATTTTGAGGAAACAAAGTGGAATGTCATTATCGCAAAAGGGAATATCCCCGGCAATAAACCGAACAAGGTTAATCTGGCTTGAGATCTGGAGACAAAGAAGTTCTTTCCCCTTTTTCCCAAAATCCGGCGTTTCGAAATTGACTGCTTTCATTCCCTCATCTAGAATGAAATCTCTTTAGATTTTATAGGATTTTCTATTCTCCACCGCCCCTAAGACTGAGGGGACACTCTTTCATTTTTCATTGAAAATGGACCCTTTTTATCGAATTCAACGGCTTCCTGGATATGTCTTCACACAGGTCCAGGACTTAAAACTCCAGGCTCGGAAGCGAGGTGAGGATATTATTGATTTGGGTATGGGAAACCCCGATCAACCTACGCCTCCTCACATTGTCGATAAGTTGATTGAAGCGGCGCGCAACGGGCGGAACCATCGTTATTCTGCCTCACGGGGCATCACTAAATTACGACATGCGATTTGCAGTTGGTATCAACGAAAATATGATGTCAGTTTAGATCCGGAAACCGAAGCGATCGTCACGTTAGGAGTCAAAGAAGGGCTAGCGCATTTAGCTCTGGCCATCGTGGGTCCGGGTGATGTGGTCTTAGCTCCTACCCCAACGTATCCGATTCACATGTATTGTGTCATTATTGCCGGAGGAGAAGTTCGTGGAGTGGAATTGGGCCCTGATACCGATTTTTTTGAAAATTTAACACGAGCTTTTCGACAAACCCAGCCGGCTCCCAGGGCCTTGATCATCAGCTTTCCCCACAATCCGACCACGCAGGTGGTGGATCTCGAATTTTTCAAAAAGGTGGTAGAGTTTGCGTTGGAACACAATGTTTGGGTCATTCATGATTTAGCCTATGCCGATCTCGTATTTGATGGATATCGCGCACCCAGTTTACTCCAAATTCCTGAAGCCAAAAAAATTGGTGTGGAATTTTATTCGCTCTCAAAAAGTTACAATATGCCTGGCTGGCGTGTGGGGTTTTGTGTGGGGAATCCTGAACTCATCGGTGCCTTAACGCGCGTCAAAAGTTACCTGGACTATGGGATGTTTCAGCCGATTCAAATCGCGAGCATTATTGCACTGAACGGCCCCCAAGATTGCGTGAAAGACATCGTTGGTTTATACGAACGGCGACGCAATGCGTTGGTCCGTGGTTTAAATCGTATTGGATGGCCAATTGACTATCCTCGCGCTACGATGTTTGCGTGGGCCAAAATTCCTCAGCCGTATTTGGGTATGGGGTCGTTAGAATTTTCAAAATTTCTGCTACGGGAAGCTAAAGTGGCGGTATCTCCGGGGATCGGATTCGGTGAGGGCGGGGATGATTATGTGCGGTTTGCGCTTGTGGAAAACGAACACCGGATTTTTCAAGCCGTCCGCGGGATTCGTCAAGCAATGAAATTGGAGGAAGCCTCATAATGGATCAGGTGGTGAGGGTCGGACTCATTGGGTTCGGTACGGTCGGCTCAGGGGTCGTGAAAATTCTACAAAATAACGCAGACCTCATTGCCAGGCGTGTTGGTCGCTCAGTGGTGCTTGCCAAAATTGCGGATTTGGATGTCACCACGGACCGAGGGGTAACGGTTCCTCCTGAAATATTGACGACAAATGTCAAGGATATTCTGGACGATCCTCAGATTGACATCGTGGTGGAATTAATTGGTGGGCATGAGCCGGCAAAACGTTTTATCCTTCAAGCCCTATCAAGTAAAAAAGGTGTGGTCACGGCAAATAAAGCGCTGCTAGCTGACCATGGAGAAGAGGTATTTGAAGCCGCATTCAAGGCGCAAGCCGATCTCGGATTTGAAGCCAGTGTAGGGGGAGGGATTCCCATTATTCGTTCCCTCACCGAAGGCCTGGCCGGCAATCGTCTGACTTCAATAACGGGCATTATGAATGGAACATCCAATTATATTTTGACCCGGATGACGCATGAAGGGCGAGGCTTTAGCGATATTTTGAAAGAAGCTACACGTGAAGGCTATGCAGAAGCTGATCCTTCCTTGGATATCGACGGCATCGATGCCGCACACAAATTGGTCATCATGGTCAATTTAGCTTATGGAACGCCTGTTCCTATGAGTGCCGTTTATATCGAAGGCATTTCAAAAATTTCTACGGTGGACATTGCCTTTGCCAGAGAATTGGGCTTTATCATTAAATTGTTGGGTATTGCGAAATGCCAGAAACAGGTTATTGAGGCGCGTGTACATCCCACGCTGGTTCCAGCGGAGTCTCCTATTGCACAGGTCAATGGCGTGTATAACGCGATTCATCTGGTTGGTGACGCAGTGGGAGACATTGTGCTGTATGGGCAAGGTGCTGGCTCCCTTCCAACGGCGAGCGCGGTGGTGGGGGATATTATTGATCTGGCTCGGAATCGAATGCACGGGTCCTTCTCTCGTGTCCCTGCAACCTCATTTCAATGGGAATCGCGCCAGCCGCTCGCCATTAAGCCAATGTCTGAAATCGAGAGTAGGTATTATTTACGCTGTATGGTAAAAGACGAACCGGGTGCGCTCTCGACCATTTCCGGGATTCTGGGAAAACATGGAATCAGTATTTCATCGGTTCTTCAAAAAGAGAGGAAACAAGGGCAGCCGGTTCCTTTGGTTATCTTGACTCATCGCTCTATTGAGCGAGGGCTTCAATCTGCCCTTCAAGACATTAATGCTCTCTCCATCGTTTCAGAACCAACGACATTGCTAAGAATGGAAAGCGTAGAATAAACCTTGAGTCGACTTTGGCCGATAAAGGCAGAATGAGAACGATGATACCCTGGCGTGGGATAATTGAGGAGTACAGAAAATTTCTATCTGTTGGCGATCAGACGCCTATTGTGTCCTTGCAAGAGGGCAATACTCCACTCATTCCGGCCATACGCTTGGCTAAGACGGTCTGTCCAGGGCGAGAGTTATTTTTAAAGGTTGAAGGCGCCAATCCCACCGGCTCGTTTAAAGATCGAGGTATGACCATGGCGGTTTCCAAGGCCATGGAGAAGAAGGCCAAAGGATTGATGTGCGCCTCGACGGGTAATACCTCTGCTTCTGCGGCGGCTTATGCTGCAAAAGCAGGCTTGCCTGCCTATGTTGTCGTTCCGGCGGGGAAGATTGCTTTAGGCAAGTTGACCCAAGCACTTATGCATGGGGCGCGCGTCATTCAAATAGATGGAAACTTTGATCAAGCACTCACAATTGTCAAAGCTCTCTGTGAGGAAACCGCTATTGAATTGGTCAACTCCATTAATCCCTTTCGGATAGAAGGCCAAAAAACAGCGGCCATGGAAGTGTGCGATCAACTCGGATTCGCTCCGGTCATTCATGCGTTACCAGTTGGCAATGCCGGAAACATTACGGCTTATTGGCGAGGCTATCGCGAATACAAAGAGGCTGGACAAACGCAGGGCCTGCCCCGCATGTTTGGCTTCCAAGCCGAAGGGGCAGCTCCGCTTGTCAGAGGCCATGTGGTGGAATCACCGCAAACGGTGGCTTCAGCGATTCGAATTGGAAATCCTGCGAGTTGGACATTTGCACTTCAAGCGGTTGAGGAATCAGATGGATGCCTTCATATGGTGTCCGACGAGGAAATTCTTCAGGCGTATCAAATGGTGGCTTGTGAAGAAGGTGTGTTTTGTGAGCCTGCGTCTGCCGCTTCCATTGCCGGAATTTACAAACTGAATCGTGATGGCCTCTTACCCCAAGAAGGTCCCATCGTCTGTACGCTAACCGGCCATGGGTTGAAAGATCCTGATACGGGATTATCTGTATCCTATCGACCGGTAACGGTTCCCGCGACTCGCGAAGCCGTTGCAGCCCAATTAACGGCCTAATCATTATTCTTGTGGCAATCGCCAATACTGTAGATAATCTCCAACTCCATGAATCCTAAACAGTGAGGCAAGGATCGTGAAAAAAACGATCATGGTTCACATCGATGGAATGCCGACTCATCCCTTTGAAGAGTTAGGCAAGCGTACTGTGCTGCAGGCGGCCCAGACCCCTCATCTTGATGATCTCGCCCGGTATGGGGAATTAGGGCGCTTGGGGATACCCAGGGAATCGCGTCCCTTTGCCGGGGAACTGGCCTTGGTAAGTTTGTTAGGGTATGACTCGCAGAAGTGGTATGCCGGACCAGGGGCATTTGAAGGTATCAATTTAGAAGTGGTCCTTGATCGGAACGATGTCGCGTTTCTCTGTGATTTTGTCACCCTGCGCGCAGAGGATGGATGGGGAGATGGAAAAAAACTTGGAGCGTCATTAGTGATGGACGATATTTCTGGAGGAGGCTTAGAGACTGAGGAAGCCCGGGAACTCATCGACGCAATTAACGAACAATTAGTATCAGAGAATATACAATTTTATCTTGGGCAGCATGCTCGTCATCTCATGGTCTGGATAGGGGGCAACGCAAAAATCGGTTGCGGGAATCCCCAGGAAGCGATTGGCAAGCCAATCGATACGTATTTAGCGACGGGAGAAGGAGCTCAAATTTTGCGCGAATTGATGGAGGCCTCTCGTATGATTCTTCGGCATCATCCCGTGAATCAGGAACGGGTCAATGCCGGCTTGAAGCCCGCCAATTGCTTGTGGCTCTGGGGCCAGAGTAAGCCGGTGGAATTGCCGCCACTGAAAGAGCGATGGCCGATACAGGGTGCTGTCGTTTCTCAAAGAGGGCCCTATCGAGGAGTGGGAATGGCTAGCGGACTGCAAGCCGTGAAGGCGGAGGACCTTGGCGAGAATGAATCTGACTGGTTAGGAAGGATGGCGGACTTGGCCTCAAAGATTCTGGAGAAGCAGGATCTGGCTTGTCTCCATATTCCTTTCTCCGCCTGGATGATGCCTGAAGGTCAGCCTGCCCCATCATCCTTGCTTGTGGAACATCTGCAGCATATCGATGAGCATCTCATTGGACCGTTGCGGCAGACTTGTGCGGGAACCGGAGATGCTCGGCTCTTTGTCGTTGTCACCCCTGGCTTCAGCGATCCGAAGGAGGGAGCGCATCCTCCTGTGCCGTATGTGCTTTATGAAGGGCAGAAGGCTGATGAGCAGACGTCCACAGTGGCGTTTAATGAACATGAAGCATCTCATCGTCCACTTCATAATGCCACCACTTTCTTTGATCGGTTTTTCGGAAAGAAGTAGCTGGTATGGCTTGTTATGTTCAAAAATTTGGCGGGACCTCAGTTGGGACCATTGAGCGCATTCAACACGTGGCTCGGCTTATTGACAAAATGTACCGCGAGGGGCATCAATTAGTGGTTGTCCTGTCTGCCATGAGTGGGGAAACTAATAGGCTCACCAAAATGGCTAGGGAATTGAGCGCAGATCCTGATGACCGGGAACTGGACGTGTTGCTCTCGTCAGGAGAACGCGTGACGATTGCATTAATGGCCATGACATTAAAAAGTCTAGGAGTCAAAGCGCGATCATTTACCGGGCGGCAAGTTGGTATTGTCACGGATGGTGCCCATACCAAAGCGCGGGTCTCTCGTGTCGATACGAAGCGGGTCCTGGCGGCCTTAAAAGATGGGGTGGTGCCCATTGTGGCAGGGTTTCAAGGTATTAATGAAGCGTCCGACGTGACGACCCTGGGACGGGGAGGGTCGGATCTAACCGCTGTGGTCCTGGCAGCCGCGCTGAAAGCAGAGACGTGCTTTATTTATACTGATGTGGATGGTGTGTATACAGCCGATCCTAATATGGTCCCTTCCGCTCGGCGATTGGAGAAAATCTCGTATGAGGAAATGTTGGAACTGGCCAGTTTAGGAGCCAATGTCTTACAGACACGCTCCGTGGAGCTTGCCGCGAAACATCAGGTGCCGGTGGAGGTGCGATCCAGTTTTCAGGACGGACCGGGAACCCGTGTGGTAAAAGAGGATGCAGATATGGAACAAGTCTTAGTTTCTGGAGTGACAGGGGATCGCAATCAGGCTAAGGTCACCGTGATTGGTGTCCCGGATCAGCCTGGTATTGCGGCAAAAATCTTTGTCGCGATTGCGGAATCAGCGATCAATGTGGATATGATTATTCAAAATGTCAGCCAAGAATCCTTGACGGACATTTCCTTTACGGTGCCAAGGGGAGATCTAAAGGCAGCGACCAGTCTCATTCGAGATCTTGCCAAAGAGGTTGGTGCCCGAACCTTTGAAGTGAATGAAGCGATTGCCAAAGTCTCTTTAGTCGGAGTGGGGATGCGGTCTCATTCCGGAGTTGCGGCACGAATGTTTGCGACGCTTTCCCGAGATGGGATTAATATTATGATGATCAGTACCTCGGAAATTAAGATTTCGTGTGTGGTAGAAGAAAAATATATGGAATTGGCCGTGCGGGGTTTACACCAGGAATTCGAGTTAGAGAAATCGCCAACTGCCTAGGAGTCTGTCCGAGATAAGGGATCGTTACGAGGTGGTGCAAACGTGAGATGCAAAAATGAGTACAATGACGAAACAGAATCCAACAATTGAAATCTATGATACGACCTTGCGAGATGGTTCGCAGGCCGAAGACGTAAGTTTTTCGGTCGAGGATAAAGTCCGAATCACCCTCAAATTGGATGAATTGGGCGTGCATTTCATCGAAGGGGGGTGGCCAGGAGCCAATCCTAAAGATATCGAGTTCTTTCAAATTATCAAATCCACTCCTCTTCAACAGGCGAAAATTGTGGCTTTTGGTTCGACGAGGAAGGCAAAAAATTCGGCGAAAGATGACCCGACGCTTGAGGCGTTGCTCTCGGCTGGAACCGATATTGTCACCATTTTTGGAAAGAGCTGGACACTTCATGTCACAGAGGCCTTAGAGACGACCTTAGAAACCAATCTGGAATTGATTGAAGATTCCATTGCCTTTCTCCACTCGAAAGGCAGGCAAGTGTTTTACGATGCCGAACACTTTTTTGATGGCTACAAAACTGATCCCACGTATGCGCTGAAGACCATTGAGGCGGCCGTGAAAGCCGGAGCTGAACGTATCATCTTGTGCGATACCAACGGTGGCACGATGCCCTGGGAGATTCGGGAGATGGTGTTAATCGTGCGGGAACAATGTTCCGTTCCATTGGGCATTCATGCCCACAATGATGCCGAGATGGGCGTGGCGAATTCCTTGGTTGCGGTTCAGGCAGGCGCCATACATGTTCAGGGGACGATCAATGGCATCGGCGAGCGCTGTGGCAATGCGAACCTCTGTTCCATTATGGCCAATTTAGAATTGAAAATGGGTAGAACGGCCTTGGGCGAGGGGCGATTAACGAACCTTAGAACCATTTCTCATTATGTGGCGGAAATGGCCAATCTGGTTCCCAATAAGCGACAGCCATATGTCGGAGATACCGCTTTTGCCCACAAGGGTGGCGTGCATATTCATGCGGTTCAAAAAAACCCACTCACCTACGAGCATGTTCAACCGGATCAAGTTGGTAATCAACGTCGGATGTTGATTTCGGATAATAGTGGGCGTAGCGCGGTGTTTAGTAAGATGGAAACGTTTGGTCTGAATCTTTCGCAAGATAACCCTAAGGTCCAGGAATTGTTGGGTTCCCTCAAAAACCTGGAATATGAAGGCTACCAATTCGAGGGGGCCGAGGGGTCGTTTGAGCTGCTTGTGCGCAAAGCCTTGGGGACCCATACACCATCATTCGAGCTACTGGGGTGCCGCATAATTGTCGAGAAACGCAAAACGCATGAAGAGGCCATCTCGGAAGCCACGATTATGGTCAAAGTGGGCGATGTGGTAGAACATACTGCGGCTGTCGGGGATGGCCCGGTCAATGCGCTGGATCATGCTCTGCGAAAAGCCTTGGAACATTTCTACCCGCAACTCAAAGAAGTCAAGCTGTTGGACTATAAAGTTCGGGTCTTAACGGGGCTGAGAGGAACGGGATCGCGAGTCCGGGTGCTAATCGAATCAGGGGATCACAAAGAAAAATGGGGGACCGTCGGCGTATCTGAAAATATCATCGAAGCCAGTTGGCAGGCTTTGGCCGATAGCATTGAATATAAACTTATGCGAGAAAAGCTCTAGCGATATAGGGGGTTTCCCCCCTCGTTCTCCCCCGTTCCCCTGATTCATCTGTTGGGGATAAGTCCCTGAAAAGTAAGAAGTTCTTGACAAGATGGATGAGGGGGGTTAGGTTCTGCCAAGCAAAGCCGTCAGGAGTCTAAGATAGACGGTCACTTTCTACTCCTTTCACAGTCAATTGCCAGGGGGTACTGATTATGCGAAAGGCGGACATCGCCGACATTATTACAGAGACTGCCGGGATTCAGAAAACGGAATCCATGGAAATGGTAGAGCAGGTCTTGGACTTGATCAAGGACATGATGCAACAAGGAGAGATCGTCAAAATTGCCGGGTTTGGTAATTTTGTCGTCCGAAACAAAGGGGAACGAAAAGGACGAAATCCGCGGACTGGCGAGGAAATTGCCATTACCCCTCGTCGGGTGGTGACTTTCCGTCCAAGCGCCCTCTTTAAGCAATATGTCAATTCCTAAAGACAAGAGCATATGATGACCATGGTGTGACCAGGCATGGGAGCGGGCACGAAACACGAGGAAAAGACCGGGTATAAAATCGGGGAAGTGGCCTCGATAACAAAACTGCCCGCCTATGTCCTACGGTTTTGGGAATCAGAATTCATTTTTCTGAAACCCAAGAAAAGTCAGGGCAAACACCGTATTTATACGAAAACGGATATCGAAACGATTTTTGAAATCAAGCGAATGCTCTATGAAGAAGGGTATACGATTGCGGGTCTGAAACGATTTTGGTATCGCAAGAAAAAGGGTAGTCAAGCGGTTCAAGGATCCAAAGATCTCGTAAAAAAAGCTAAATCTGAATTGCAGGGTATTTTAAAGCTCTTAGATCGGCAATCAGCCTAAATGGGTCAATGAAACAGGTAAGAAAATTTATGACGATATTTGGCGGGGCGTAGCGCAGCCCGGTAGCGCACTCGCTTGGGGTGCGAGAGGTCGGCCGTTCAAATCGGCTCGCCCCGACCAAATTCTAGGAGCCTGTCGGACTTAGGGAATCGAGAGCGAAAAATGGGCTAAGCGAGGGCAGATTTTGACGATGTCGCCGGCCCATAGTGGGACTATGGGCCAAGAAATTGTCGAAATATGGACCGCTTAGACACTTTTG
>CBDUWS010000001.1:0-29610 GCA_965370985.1 uncultured bacterium | reverse complement strand
AACATCAACTACAACGTCAAGGTTGAAGTGATGCGTGCCAAAGGCGCCTACTGAGGCCCGTCGTGTGCACATGTCTCTACGTCTCATCACCAGGACTTGGTTTGGGGGAATGTTGTGAGAGCGTGGGACCCCTATATTGCCCAATGCCGGGTGGGGAGTCTACCGATTGGGGTGGGGGTGATTGGAGGGGGGACCGAAGGCCAGATTAGGAATTATTTGGCACACACAAGTTAGTGTTAAATAGGTGTTAGAAAGAAAGACAACTGGGGGTGAATAGGGATAAACAGAGACCAGCACAGGAAAGAGGCTGGCTTGCGTTTAGGCAGGCAGGGCAAGGGGATTGCCCGTCTTTATTGACGTTTGGGCAATCCCCCTGAATTGATCCGTAGTCAAGTGCTCTATCCATTGAGCTACGGGCGCAGGATGATGATAGGCAATAATTATCGTGGGGAATACTCCAAGGAGTGCCTCTTTATGCAGGTCCGTCTCTTTTTTCGTCAACTCGTCGACACATTCTTAGATCGCTTGATCGTTTCAGGCAGGTCAGGGGAATGGTTTTTAGGCCAAGATATCCAGCTTGAAATTTGAAGAGCGCTTTAGGAGGCAGGAACGGGTTCTGGAGTTTCGGTCGGTGCAGGTTCGTTGATTGTCTGTTCGAGAAGGTCTAATACTTTTTTAATTTCTTCGGGTTTTCCAAGGCTGATCTGGAAAAACGCCGACATATCTGGAATGCCTTCGATAATTTGCCCGGCCACTTCCAGGACACCCTCAGAATCAATTTCTAAGAGCTCCTGCGACAGGTCAATGGCTGTTTGAATGGCCATCTCGGTCTGGGGATGACACCACATATCTGCCAGCCGGCCGGATAACGCCACACATCTGATGGTTAACCGTGTAGTTTCATCTTCACTCGATGCGAGGAAGGGGTTATGACTGCCTCGTACTGCTTCCCGTAACACTTCAGGCAATTCCCATGTTTCAGCTAACCAGGCTCCAATCTCACAATGATCCGTTTTCCATCGTCCTTGCTCCAGCTCTTCCAGCACATCATGGTCCTGGTTCGCTTTTTGATACAACTCACCATATTCCTTGCCAAACGCCTCACTCATGACCAAGACGCCCAAGTCTTGTAACAGACCAGCGAGGAAAATCTCTTCTTGGTTGATGACTCGAACACGCTTGGCTAAGATTTTTGCCGCTAAACTTGCCAAAATACACCGGTGCCAAAAATGAGTATGATCAAAAGCGCCTCCCCCTTTTTTTCGCAGATCTCGGTACAACGAAAAACAAAAGGCTAACGTGGCAATAGAATTCATTCCCAACAACGTCACAGCATGCGTGACCGTCGCAACCTTATGCCGGCTTCCTCCGTAAAAACTGGAGTTCGCGACATTTAAGAGCTTTGCCACAAAAGACGGGTCTTTGCTGATCACCTCGCCAACTTTTTGCGCATTCGCCTTATCGTCCCGACACATTTGCAAGACCTGTAAAGGCAACGCCGGGATCGCCGGAAGGGTTTTGCAATTCTTAATGCGTTGGAGTATCTGCGGGTCCATGCTGGGCTAACACTTTCTCATGATGGATATCATAATGTTGTTGTACGTATCAGGCAGGTTTGTCCACATTGTGAGAATCAGCCTTCCGCTAGGAAGACCTCTAGTCAACAAGACTTCATTGTTTGTATCGGATCTTAAAAGACTGACTTGAGGAGAGAACAAGACGTTACACTAAGTATTGACACCTTAATGTACAACTGTAAATTTCGCTATGGAAATGTACGGGAAGTCATTTATGGGGAATAGCCCTCAGGGAGTCCTTCGATGCAATTCCCGGCCAAACGGGGCGCTAGGAATTGACGATCCCGTAGAGGGTTGAGGGAGTCGCATCTTGGATGAAGACAGAGGCGAAATCTCCAGGAGAGCGCATGAGATCACCCTTCGGCCACACAACCGTCACATTGGCTTCGGTGTGGCCCATCCATTGCTGATCGGACTTTTTGGCGTCCCCTTCGATCATGACGTCAACCTCGGTGCCAAT
The DNA here is from genome assembly GCA_965370985.1 of uncultured bacterium. Classification (GTDB taxonomy): domain Bacteria; phylum Nitrospirota; class Nitrospiria; order Nitrospirales; family UBA8639; genus Nitrospira_E. The sequence goes on along the minus strand of CBDUWS010000001.1, from coordinate 27,573 downwards.
CAAGGCTTGGTTTTTTTGAAGGGAAATCTCTTTTTGTAATTCAATGAGTTGGTTGGTCCGATACCCCTTCACCTGTTCAGGGATATCGTCTGGGTATTTTCTAGCCGCAATGGTATGTTTGCGTTCCGAATATTTAAAGACAAAGGCCGCCTGATATTCCATCTCTTTCATCAGATCATAGGTGTCTTGGAATTCCTCGTCCGTTTCACCACAAAAACCACAGATCAGATCGGTGGTCAAGACAACCGGTCCTTTGTTCCGAATGGCATCCACGAGTTTGAGATATTCCTGACGGGTATAACCTCGTCCCATGCGTTCTAACATCCGATCGTTCCCGGATTGCAACGGCAAGTGAATTTGGTTGCAAATGATGGGATGCTGGGCCACGGCTTCAAGCAACCCCGGTGGAAAGTCTTTTGGATGCGGCGAAGTAAATCGCACGCGTTGAATACCCGGCACATCAGCGACCGCCACTAGCAGTTGAGCAAAATCCCATGCACCAGATCGATAGGAATTCACATTTTGTCCCAGCAAGGTAATTTGCCTAACCCCTTGGCTGGCTAGCTGCTGGACTTCTTCAAGAATACCTTCCGGGGCCCTGGAGCGTTCTCGGCCTCTGGTATAGGGCACCACGCAGAATGAACAAAAATTGTCACACCCTCGCATGACGGCAATCCAACCGTTCACCCCACCGCCCCGATCAGGAACGATCTGAGCATAGGTTTCATATTCGGACAGATCGACTGCTAACCCCCTGCGTTGATGTTCCAATGCATCAGTGAGTAAATCAGGCAAACGCCGATAGGCATCAGGCCCGACAAGAACATCAATCCACGATCGGGTATCCAGTAATTCTTGCTTCAGGTTCTGAGCCATACAGCCTAAGACTCCGATCACAAGCCCTCGTTCTTTTTTCCTGGCTTTATACCGAGCCAAATGTCCATAGAGTCGATTATGCGCATTTTCACGAATGGCACAGGTATTAAACAAAATGACGTCAGCCTCTTCATCGACCGGAGTAAATTGAAACCCCCTCCCTTTCATGATCGACCGAACCAATTCGGTGTCATATTCATTCATCTGACACCCAAAGGTTTCCATATAGACCTGATACCCACCCCTCTCCATTGAAGACGACGCGGTTTTGAGACTTTTGGGGAGAAGTAATGGAGTACTGCTCATGCGTTCCTGCTTTGAATAACCGCAAGACCTTGATGGTGATGGGTACGGGGACTGTGAGACAAAGGATTGAGAAGACCGACAACGCGATCAGACATGACCCCTGTGGCGACAACCGATTGAACCGTGTTCTTGAGGTCCAGAGAGGAACGCACATCCACACGAAGATAATGGTCGGTCAAACCAGACCAGGACCCATTTACCTGGTCTTCAAACAAGACGGAAAGTTCTTGACCCAAAAATTGCTGTTGGAACGTCTTTCGTTTTTGACGAGAAAGCTCGCGTAGCGTCCGGCTGCGTTCGTTGATAACTTTTGGAGACACCGTATCAGACATTTTTGTCGAGGCTGTCCCAGGTCGTGGGGAATAACTGAACACATGTAAATACGCAAACGGCAGATCTTGAATGAGAGCGAGAGTGTTCGAAAATTCCGGCTGGCCCTCTCCAGGAAAGCCTACCATGACATCTGTGCCAAAACACACATCAGGAATCATGTGAAGAGCCAATTCCATTGCTTCCTGATACTCCTGAACCGAATACCGTCGATTCATGGTTCGCAAAATGGCATCGTCTCCGCTTTGCAACGGGACATGAAGAAACCGACATAGCTTTCGCGACGTTTTCATGTATTCCAGAAGCCCTTCCGGAATCGTCGTTGGTTCAATAGAGGAAATCCGGATACGTTCCAGACCCCCGATCATTTCCAGCCGTGTGATCAGACCTAAAAGATCGATGCCTTGATCCTGATACTGGCCAATGTTGACGCCAGTCAGCACCAATTCACGATGACCTCTCTGGACCAGCTCCTCTGCCTCCCGAACCGCATCGTCGACAAAACGACTTCGCTCCCGACCTCTCGCAAAGGGAATCAAACAAAAGGCACACATGAATTGACAGCCATCCTGAATTTTTAAATGCGCTCGGGTCGTAGAATAATCCCCCACTCCTTCCAACAAAAAATTATCAGGATCCATGCGTTCATGATGGACATGTGGCACCGCCTGTTTTACCTGTTGTAAAACAGGTGGCAGAATATCTGGCAACTGCATTTTAAATTGATTGCCGACAATCAGATCGATGCCCTCAATTTGACGAAGCGCATCTAGACCAGTTTGGGCATAACATCCGGTCACGGCCACAAAGGCCTTGGGGGACTGCCGGAGAGTCTGACGGACCAGTCGACGGCAATCCGCTTCCGCCCCTTCCGTGACCGTACAAGAATTCAGGACCAGGATATCCGTTTCTTGTCCATATTCAACGGGCAGAAACCCACGACGCCGGAATCCATCTTTCAGGAGCGCTGTTTCGGCTTGATTAAGACGACAGCCTATCGTCGAAAACGCCACTCGCGGTTGCTGAACGGTCGGTGCAATCATTGGATGATGATTATAAAGAAGCCCTTGCCTGACAACAAGATAGACATTCCTACGGTTCCCATTCCTTCAGGAACATGCTAGTATTTTTCTAAATTGTTCCAAACTCGACGGAAATTCGAGCCTCGTTTGAGACCTGGATTCGCAACTCTTGCGCATCATACCCTGTGCCTGGGCAATAAGATCGTCATCTCCGTTCCTTTCCCTACAGTCATGTTGAGCACAACCCTCTTCGAACAAACTTTCTCAGCTTCCGATGTTTAATGCCATGAATACCGGTTTTGGGAAACTCTTCCTCTCCCGCTTCATAGACATTCGTCTGTTGCCGGGACAAGTCGTGGCCTTAGCTGCCATGGGACTGATCGTGCTGGGTGGCTGTTTGCTGATGCTTCCCTTTGCCACGAAACCAGGAGTACATCTGGGATTGATCGACGCCCTCTTTACCGCCACATCTGCCGTCTGTGTGACCGGCCTTATCGTCATGGATACCCCACAAGATTTTACGGCCTTTGGGCAGGGAGTGATTCTGCTCCTGATTCAAATTGGCGGATTGGGTTATGCCTTGATGGCAACCCTGATCCTGTTAATGCTAGGACGTCGTCTAGGCTTACGCGACCGCATGATGCTTTCGGAAACCATGAGCACGATGGACATGCAAGGCTTAGTGCGATTCGTGAAACTCGTGGCGTTGATCACATTTGGGCTAGAAGGCATTGGAGCCATTCTGCTCACCCTTCGCTTTGCCATGGATCATCCTTGGGATACCGCGGCGTATTACGGCATTTTTCACGCTATTTCTGCCTTTAACAACGCTGGCTTCGCCTTATTTTCCGACAGCCTCACTTCCTTTCAAACCGACTGGACGATTAATGTTATCGTAACCATTTTGGTTATTTTAGGAAGCATTGGATTTCTCGTCTTTGAAGACCTCCTCGATAATTATCGTGGTACCAGATTCCGTTTCAGCACACATACGAAACTTGTAGTCACGACGACAGGAATTCTCATTGCCGTCGGAACGCTGGGCATTGCCATTCTGGAATGGAATAATCCCGCCACATTGCAACCTCTCTCCATTGGCGACACGTTCACCGTCTCCTATTTTCACGCGGTCTCACGTACCGCAGGGTTTACTACCCTCAATTTGCAAGAGATGCGGGAACCCACACTCTATTTCTTACTAATATTAATGGCTATCGGTGGGTCACCAGGCAGCATGTCTGGAGGGATTAAAACGACGACGATCGCCATTGTCTTTTTGACCATTTGGAGCCTGCTACGGCGAGATCCTGATGTGGAAGTCTTTCACAGACGGATTCCTCCAGACCTGATTACTCGAGCTCTTTGCCTGACAATTTTGGCCCTGGCCCTTATTACGGGAATGACTCTGCTCCTCACCTCCACCGAATCACACCCATTTTTATCGCTGATGTTCGAAGTGACCTCTGCAATGGGTATTGTCGGCATGTCGTTGGGAGACGGAGACACGAGGAGTTTATCAGCCCTTCTCACCGATTTTGGGAAAGTAATGATTATGCTCTCAATGCTATTAGGACGGTTCGGTCCACTGATGATTGGGCTCTCGGCCGTCAAAGCTTCTGCCCACAAACGCTATCGGTATGCCCAGTCTCGTGTCATGATTGGATAAAATGGCATAGGATCCGTCAGGAAATTACCGGTGCAATTGGCCGAGACGATTTTAGTGCGAGTCAAGGAGCGAAGAGTGCGCATACCGGGAGTATGGAAGCGATGAGCGACGCCGGCGCAGCCCAAAAGCGCGGCGGCCCTACGGGGAGGCCCATCTTTGGACCAGGGCGTCGTTGCTTCCTCGGTCACATAGTCCCACTATGCTTTCTCGGCGCGCCTCGCCCCGATCACAAATCTGGGCCTCCCAATTGTACCGGTAATTTCCTGACGGACCCTTAGGCCACTCGACGCTGTAGCACAAGGATGAAGGCGACTAACGTTGGAAGCGGACAAATGATATAAGGCAGCACCCACACCCACACATTTTTCCCCCGAACCCGGGCCTGATCAATCATCCAGACAAAAATCCAAATGACCAGCAGAATATAATTGACCGTAATCCATTGAGTCGTCCGAACATGCAATTGACTGTCAGCCGCGCCCCCGGTCATGAAGAAAAAGATGCCTTCTAACATGACAAAAGCGGCCAATAAACCTATAACCAACCGTTTGCTCCATACATACATTGTCCCACTCCTTGGTAAAATAAATGATGAAATTATTTGTAGTATTCAACCTAAAAACAGCAGTTGGATCACGAAAGTCTGCACACCCCCTTGGCTTGCACAGCTTTTTCGCACTCAACGGCCGCTTTTAGGTTCAATAGAACTCAGCTGCTCCTCTTTCGTCTTACCATGCGAGAAAACGGGACGTTATATCAAAAGATGGCTTGAAACGTCCTCACCTACCTCAATTCTCCAACTTTTACTCCTCATTTTCATGCACGTGCTACTGAATGGCGCTCCGCTGCCGACAATTTCTGCTCTCCCAATTCACAAAAATTATTTGCCCAACCGGTCCTCATGTGCATAACCCACATTCACTAACATTTTCCCTGTTGATAACTGGCTGAATTAACGTCTCAACTCCGCAGCAATATTCAGATTTTTTCAACTCACAAGTTCTTCACAGAAATCCCCACAATTCACCCAAGCTTTACAACATTTAGTGTTGACAATTTTCATCATCCTCTATAGATTGTGGGTCATTGGATTTATCCAATTTTTTCTTCCGGTCTTATTTTCCTGTTTTTTCTGTATGTTTCCAGTTTTTGTATGGCTTGTGAATTCCTAATCCAGAGGCCTCATTTTCTTTTCAGAAAACCCTGAAAGAATGCCTCGCCAAAACGGGTCTTGGAACGAGCATGATCCTGTATATGCTCTATTTTTATTATCCTTGCCCCAACCAAACGGATTGTCACAAGTCTGAAAATCAGGAACAACAGAAAGTAACAGGGTCAGCAGCAACCATGATGACCGGTAGAAATACCCCACTGTATTTTCGTGTCTTCTAAAGGAGACTATTCATGAAAATTGAGCGTCGATTTACAAAAACTGGGGAAAGCCCGTATCAGACCATTCCTTTTTCTGCCCGATCCTCGGAAATCAGAAACCCTGATGGTTCAGCCGTCTTTCATCAGGACAATATTCAGGCTCCGGAGCATTGGTCACAATTAGCTATTGATATCTTAGCGCAAAAATATTTCCGCAAGGCAGGCGTGCCTCAATATGACGACGAGGGCAAGCCACTTCTCACCGAAAAGAATAGGCCCATTCTTGGCGGTGAACGGGATGCCCGACAAGTCTTCCACCGGCTTGCAGGATGCTGGACCGATTGGGGCAAAAACCACAATTATTTTGACTCGTCCGAAGATGCCCAAGCCTTTGAGGATGAACTGAGTTACATGTTGGCCTGGCAAATGGCCGCACCTAATTCGCCGCAATGGTTCAATACCGGGCTACACTTTGCTTACGGGTTATCCGGTCCCTCGCAAGGCCATTTCTATGTGGACCCGAATACCCACCGCGTTAAACAAGCGCGCAATGCCTATGAACGTCCCCAAGTCCATGCCTGTTTCATCCAAGCCATCTCTGATGATTTAGTCAACCAAGGCGGGATTATGGACCTGTGGGTTCGCGAAGCCCGGCTATTCAAGTATGGCTCGGGCACCGGCACCAATTTCTCCAAACTACGAGCCGCAGGAGAAGCCTTATCCGGCGGCGGACGATCCTCCGGACTCATGTCCTTTCTTAAAATTGGAGATCGAGCGGCCGGCGCTATTAAATCGGGAGGAACAACCAGGCGGGCGGCGAAAATGGTCTGCCTGGACCTCGATCACCCTGACATCGAAGAATTTATTGATTGGAAAGTCGTAGAAGAACAAAAAGTGGCTGCCATGGTCACCGGGTCAAAAGTATGCGCGCGCCATCTCAACAAAATTCTACAAGCCTGTCACATTTCCAAGGCTGACGACAACACGCAGGTCGAAATCAATCCACGCGAAAACTCCGCCTTGCGGGAAGCCATCCAAGCGGCCCGTGAGGTCTCTGTCCCAGAACCGTACATTCAACGCATGTTCAACTATGCCCAAGAAGGCTTCACCCATTTTGTCTTTCATGAATACGATACCAACTGGGATAGCAAAGCCTATCAAACTGTCTCAGGGCAAAACTCCAATAACAGTATCCGAGTGCCCAATGATTTTTTTGAGGCCCTCAAGTCCGGCGGCAATTGGACCTTGACCCGCCGCACTGACGGAGTTACCTACAAGACCATACCTGCCAAGGACCTCTGGGACCGAATTGCATGGGCAGCTTGGATCTGCGCCGACCCAGGCATTCAATACGACACGACCATCAATGAATGGCATACCTGCCCTCAGGATGGCAGGATCAATGCCTCCAATCCCTGTAGTGAATACATGTTCTTAGACGATACGGCCTGTAATCTGGCTTCACTGAATCTAGGTCGTTTTCTCACGCCAGAAGGCCAGTTTGATATCGAGGGATTTCGTCATGGCGTCCGATTATGGACCATCGTCCTGGAAATCAGCGTACTCATGGCCGGATTCCCCAGTCGAGCCATCGCCGAGAAAAGTTTCTCCTTCCGCACCCTCGGACTGGGCTACGCCAACCTTGGCTCGATACTTATGAAATTGGGAATTCCCTATGACGATCCACAAGCCCTGGCCTGGTGCGGCACCATTACGGCCTTGATGACCGGAGAATCCTATGCCACCTCGGCGGAAATGGCCAAGGAATTAGGCCCATTTAACGCGTATCCCCGTAATGCGGAATCTATGCTGCGTGTGATGCGAAATCATCAACGGGCTACTTACGACGGCCAGTCAGACGACTATGAAGGGCTCACCATTCCCCCACGGAGCATTCAAGCCGATCAATGCCCTGAAGATTTACTCAAAGCCGCCCGGCAGTCGTGGGATCGCGCCTTGGAACTAGGAGAGAAATATGGGTATCGCAATGCCCAAGCGACTGTGATCGCGCCAACCGGCACGATTGGCTTGGTCATGGATTGCGACACCACCGGCATTGAGCCCGACTTTGCGTTGGTGAAATTCAAGAAACTGGCAGGAGGCGGTTATTTTAAAATTATCAACCAAAGCTTACCGCCGGCCTTACGCAATCTGGATTATAGTCCTACCCAGATTCAAGATATCATTACCCATGCCACCGGCACTCGCACACTCAAACAGGCACCGTTTATAAACCATGAGACCTTACAAGCCAAAGGGTTTGATCGAACCGCTCTCGAACGCATCGAAGCTACCTTGGATGGGGCCTTTGATATGCATTTTGCCTTCAATAAATGGACCTTGGGAGAAGAGTTTTGCCGGGAAAAATTAGGACTCTCTGAAGCACAACTCCAAAGCCCTCAGTTGAATATCCTCCAACATCTGGGCTTCATACACGAAGAAATTCTTGCTGCGACGGATTTCTGCTGCGGCACCATGACCATAGAGGGCGCTCCGCACCTCAAACCGGAACACCTTTCTATTTTCGACTGTGCAAACCGATGCGGGCGATTGGGCCAACGCTATATTCTTCCTGCGGCCCATATCCGAATGATGGCCGCTGCCCAGCCTTTTATCAGCGGCGCGATCAGCAAAACCATCAACATGCCCGCCGATACCACGGTGGACTCTGTAAAAGAAGCCTACATGACATCCTGGACCTCCATGCTAAAATCCGTCGCCCTGTATCGAGATGGGTCCAAGCTCAGCCAACCGTTAAATACCGTGAGCGACTGGGGCGATACCTCTTCTCAAGCTGAGCAGGTCCAAACGGTTGCTAAGCAAGCGGCCTCCCGCGTGCTTGTCCGCTACCTTGCCAAACGCCGCCCCCTTCCAACACGCCGTAACGGCTATACCCAAAAAGCCATCGTGGGAGGACATAAGATTTATTTACGAACAGGCGAATACGAAGACGGCACTATCGGGGAAATTTTCCTGGACATGCATAAAGAGGGCGCCGCGTTCCGTAGCCTCATGAATTGTTTTGCCATCGCGATCTCTCTCGGGCTGCAACATGGTGTCCCCCTTGAGGAATTCGTGGATGCCTTTGTGTTTACGCGTTTTGAGCCGAATGGACCGGTGAAACTCAACAACCATATTAAAATGTCCACGTCGATCATCGATTATATTTTCCGGGACATGGCCATCACCTATCTTGGAAGACATGATTTGGAACAAGTGTCCCCGGAAGACCTTCGTGTCGATGCGCTCAAGAAACAAACCGACACCGAGCAAGAAGATGGGAAAGATTTGGTCGATCCTCGTTCCTTGAGTTCAACCTCCATCAGCTCTGAAGTCTTTCCCTCTCGCCGATCTTCAGGGAACGGCGTAGGGAAAAATGGTGAACAGGGACGAGTCGCCCGAAAAATAGAAATGCAACGCGAAACGGTTACCATCACTGAAGTACAGGAAGCCCGACAAAAAGGGTACGAAGGGGACCCGTGCGCGGAATGTAAACAATTCAAAATGGTCCGTAACGGCATGTGCCTCAAATGCGACAACTGCGGTGCCACCAACGGATGTTCATAATCTAAAAGAAATTTCCCGAATAAGGAGAACGCTCGTGTTCAATTCAGTCGCTAACGATCGTTTAAAGATTGCCAAAGATTGGCATGCTCGGGGATTTTCTTGTGGTCTGTGGATTGACCATGCAGGACGAGAATGGACGTGTCACCCTCGTCAAACCGACGAATTGCTCATGATGATGTCCGGGGAATTAGAGCTGGAGATGGAAGGACAATCTATCCGGCCTTCCGTAGGAGAGGAAATCCGCATTCCTGCAGGAGTCCCTCATACTATTCGAAATATCGGAGGGAAAACGGCGCGCTGGTTCTACGGGCAACGACGAGAGACAATAACCGTACTGCAAACTCCTGATACCTCACGGGAGCGTTCATTCCATCCTGAAGTTAAGAGAAAAAGAAGACCGGAAAAAAGAGGGGCAGCGTCAGAAGCATCAAAAGGGTTTTGAAACCACAGTCTTTTTTACCCTCGATTCATTTTTCCACCTGACTTATTCCTTGCTCTCATCCTTCCCGCAACGAAATCCGGTCGTCAGGTCTTGAAAGTCTACTTCGGCTTTCGAGCGAGCAGTTACACGTAAATTGACCGGCTGATCTTCCCACGATCCACCCCGTAAGACTTTAAAATCTCCTTCGCTGGGTCCCTGTGGATTTTTTTTGGGACTGTCCTCGTAATAATGCCTGTCGTACCAATCGTTCACCCATTCAGCCGCATTGCCAGCCATATGATACAGCCCATAAGCACTTTTTCCACCTTCTTTGAGGCCATGTCGGACACTCATTCCCTTGGTCCCACTGGTCACTGGAGAAAGCGTAATGGGATAACTCACCCATCCTGTCGTCCCCTGATTATAATTGGCAATATCCACAAACGGCTGCATGTGCCCCCAGGGATATCGACGCCCATCCGTTCCACGTGCGGCCTTTTCCCACTCGGCTTCTGTGGGTAACCGTTTGCCGACCCATTCGCAATAGCGTTTGGCATCTTTCCAGGTAATACCAACTGCGGGACGATCCCCGACTTTTCCGGTCGCCGCGCCATCATCCCATAATGGCGGAGGTTCAATACTGTAATCATGATCCAAGATCGTTTGATACTCAGCCATTGTGACCTCATAACGGTCGATTAAATAGGCATCCAGCCACACCGTATGATCGGGCCGTTCGTTTCGAGACCCCTCGTTAGCCCCCATCGTAAATTCTCCTTCGGGAATCAAGACCATCACTCCTGGAGGACCATCCATAGGCCCTTGATCAACTTCTCCTGATTCGGTGTATTTCCAATCTTCGGCTGCTGATGAAACACCTGTCAGCCCCAACACACAGGCAACCATAATCACACTAAGAAAGAAACCTGGATTCATAAAGACCTCACATAACTGAGATGAAAGAAAAACTCTCTCTGATCTCTTCACCATATCGAAAGAAGTCCGGCATTGGAAGAGCAAAGGTTTAACCTCACTGCTCTGCACAATTCATCCATAAAAAGACAAAAGCCGCTGAAGAATCCTTCAGCGGCTTCAATCATGGCGTCCCCAGCGGGATTTGAACCCGCGTTGCCGCCTTGAAAGGGCGGCGTCCTAGGCCAGGCTAGACGATAGGGACGTATGGTACAGATTTTTCAAAACAGACGTTGACTTATAGTAATGAAGCGACTGAGATTCAGCGGCGATTCTACCAACGCCCAAAACACGAGTCAAACCAAGAGGTTAGGATCGCGCTCTTGCCACACTCACAAACGACAAACGTAGACCTTTCTGCTATATCGCAAATCTCATGGCCCTCTGACATAAAAAATTGCCCCTCAAGTATCTGAGTACCTGACAAGCACTCTGTCACTCTTGGCCATATGGCTAAAAAAGGTGGTGAAGTGGGCCTGTAAGCCGGATTCTGTACCGTTTGAGGCAAGCCTCATTCGGCGATGACCATTTCTCTGGAACCTAGGTTACCCTAGGCTTCAAGCAACCTACCCGGGAACCTTGGCCGGGCCGACCTCCCTCCCGTTCTGATGAGGAATGACTTCCCCCGCAAAACAGAGACTCGTTCCCCTATTTGGTTTTGCTCCAGGTGACGCTTACCCTGCCACTTGTGTCACCACAAGCGCGGTGGGCTCTTACCCCACCATTTCACCCTTACCTGACTGAAACGTTTGCCTCAGCCATCGGCGGTATATTTTCTGTGGCGCTGGTGTCGGATTGCTCCGCCTGGGCGTTACCCAGCACCTTGCCCTATGGAGTCCGGACTTTCCTCCCACGGATGCTTCGTGAGCGATCACCCGGCCCACTTCCACCACCGCCTATTATGGTAGGACCAGAAGAAAGGGAATGCAAGGGGAGATTGAAAACCGAAGAACGCTAATCGAGGGTTTCCACTTCAAGATGGTGGGCCATGAAGAGAATACGATGGCAATAGGAACAGTCCATTAATTCATCTCCTCTTCTCACTTCAGCGACGAGTTGAGGAGGAAGTTGAAGTCGACAACCACCACAGGCCCCGTCTAGAACTTCAGCAACGGCAAACCCTTTTCGTCTCGTCTTTAACCCGTTGTACCGAGCTAGCAAGGGTTTTTCTACCGTATCGGCTACGATCTTTTGCTGCCGCTCCAAATCGCTTAACTCATTGGCTAATTCGGCAATTTGACCTTCCACCCTGGCCTTTTCAGCATTAAACACGTTCTGGGCCTCTTGGGCTTGTTCTTCAAGTTCCTTGACCGCCTGTTGGTTTTCCTCCACCCGCGCCATCGTTTCTAGCACGCTCTCCTCAATGGAATCCTTTTTCTTTCTGGCCTGCTCAATTTCAAACAAGTGCGCCTGATATTCTTTATTTGTTTTTAACTCAGACAGTCGACTACGAACTTTGTGCAGCAAATCTTCCTGAGTGGCCAACTCACGTTCCGCACTCCGTTGTTGCTTCACAAGGGATTCCCCATTGTTTTTTAACGCTTGCAGACGAGTGAGAATTTGTTGGAGGGGAGATTCAACGGCTTTCAGAAGCTCGGGGGCTTTTCGCTGGGTATCTTGAATTTGAAAAATTCGAAGATCAAACTTTTGAAGTTCAATAAGAAATTGCAGCTGCGAATTCACAAAGTCTCCAACATTAACGAAACCCATTCACCGTGTTAGCGTTTCAAGTCCGGCCCGTTATTTTGGTGGGCCCACCAGGACTTGAACCTGGGACCAACTGATTATGAGTCAGCCGCTCTAACCAACTGAGCTATGGGCCCAAACCCCACAATCGCGTAACATATCTTTTACCATAGATTGGCTCCAGGAAAAAATACCTTTTCCACTTTTCTTCAGTCTTGGCTGAAATTTTCTCAGGATACCATTAAGCCAGCTTTCTGGCTTCGAATTCCATTGATTTGAATGTTCAAGACATCCACATCCTCATGACGCCCTTCACGTTCTGCAGCTTTGAGCTGCCCAATTAACTCATCCAACCTGCGCTGGAGTCTTTTATTTCCTAGAATGCGGAGACAACCCACAACGTGAGCATGGGTATCCTCAAGGTAGAGATCCCATACACTCAATTGTGCCACCACCGCTTCATAGGCCGGATCATCACTCAGCGCTCCGCGAAACCCTTTGAGGTCTACTTGCCCAGCCTCATTGCGGTGACAAATGACTTGAGTGAGAAGATGCCGATAGGCCGGAACCGTAAAGACTTCCGAATCTAATTCGAGGATGTGCGTGGATTCCAGACGACCCTGCAGTAAAAGAATGATCAAATCGCGCTCTTCCGGTTTACCTGCTGGCAGAGAGACCTCAGGAGGTGATTCAGGCTGCTTGGATACGGACCTGACCGAATCAACTCGCAGTCGTAGCGTGGGCAACCGTTTCCTGAGTAAATCCTGTCGAATACCAAGCCGTTCGGAAACCAGTTTAAGATACTCGTCTTTCTCGAGAGGATTTTTCGTTTTTTGAAGAATTGCCAAGATCTCATCAGCACATTTGACTCGATCTTGAATCGAATCTTTTTTGGCTTTCGCCAAGACTGAGGTCACCACAAAATCTAAAAGCGTGGCGGCTCGTCCCTCCAACTCCCGAAACGCTTCCACACCATGAGTTCTTATAAACGTGTCAGGATCATCCCCTACAGGCAACAACAACACCCGCACATCCATACCCGAATTCACAAATAAATCTAGGGTGCGCAACGCGGCATTCACCCCAGCGGTGTCGCCGTCAAAGACCAACGTAACCGACGGCACAAATCGCCGTAACACCTGTACATGCTCAGCAGTCAGTGCGGTCCCCAGGGGAGCCACGACATTGGTCATGCCATATTCATGAAGGGTAATGGCATCGAAATAGCCTTCAACCAGATAAAAACGACCGGCTGCCGTTGCTGACTGTCTGGCTATAGCTAAGCCATACAGTGATCGTCCCTTGAAAAACAGACTAGTTTCCGGGGAATTGAGATATTTTGGAGAGGCATCATCCTGCATAACTCGACCGCCAAAGGCCAAGACATGGCCCCTGGTATCCGCAATGGGAAACAACACCCGATTGCGAAACCGATCGTACGTGGAAAAGCCTCGTGCACCTTCTTGTTCTTTCCGCACCACCAATCCGGCATGAATGAGTTCTTCAACTTTGACCGCTTGCCGTTCCATCCAGTGAGATAGCCCATTCCAGCCTTCTGGCGCATACCCTAATTGAAACGTCGTCCAAGACTGCCGAGCAATTCCCCGTTGATCCAAGTATGCCCTGGCATCTTGGGCTTCGGACGATTCTTGGAGATTTTGGTGATACCAAGAGGCGGCCAATTGATAGAGATGAAGATATCGCTCACGAGACAAACCAGATCCCGGACGGGAGATGGCCTGACGTCGTTCGGGAAGGGCCACCCCGGCTCGCTGACTGAGCTCACGAAGGGCTTCCATAAAATCCATATTTTCTTGTTTCATTAAAAACGTAAAGGCATCCCCTCCAGCTTGGCAGCCGAAACAATGGAAATATTGACTCGCGGGATTCACCGAAAATGATGGGGATTTTTCCGAATGAAAAGGACACAGGCCTTTAAAATTCTGGCCGGCCTTGGAAAGACTCACATATGTGGAAATCAAATCAACGATGTCGACACGTTCACGAATTTGCTGGATGGTTTCTGAAGGAACGCCTCGTTTTTCACTCGTCATCTCAACACCATCAATTGGAACACGGAAATACGAACTACCCTGGTGGCCATTCAAAAGACCGACCACCCAGCACATGCAAGTGGAGATGAAAGACTGACTGGCCTGCGCCCCGCCCAGTGTTCACCACCACTCGATAGCCACTTTCCACAATGGCACGTTCTCTGGCCACTTTCGCACATACCACCATCAATTGTCCCAATAATGTCGAATCAGAATCCTGCGTATCGTCTAGGGAGACCACGTGCCGCTTGGGAATGACTAAAATATGCACGCGTGCTTGCGGGTTAATATCGTCAAACGCGATAACCTGATCATCTTCATAGAGTTTTGTTGTGGGAATCGCCCCTCCCACAATCTGACAAAAAAGGCACTCAGCCATGAGAGGCCTCACTCTCAGATGTTCGGACCCCTGACTTCCCAAATCGCTTGCCCAGTTCTTGATAGATTTCATCTGGAGGAATAGAAAAATGCCCAAGCATGATTAACGAATGAAACCATAGATCGGCCATTTCGTATATGATCTCTTCACGATTCGAATTTTTTCCAGCCAGAACGACCTCACCGGCTTCTTCAACGACTTTCTTTAAAATGCGATCAACGCCCCCTTCCATCAATTTCGAGACATAGGAGTCCGAACTGGGATTGGCTTTTCGATCTGACACCATTTCATACAGTCGTTGGGTAATCCCTCCCCAGGCGGTGCCCATAGGGATTGCCAGGCCTTGTTCAGTTGTCGAAGTCAGAGATGTAAAAAAACAGGACCGTTTGCCTGTATGGCAGGTCGGACCAATAGGTTGGGCTTTCACCAACACCGTATCTTGGTCACAATCAAGAAAGACTTCCTTGAGTACCAGCTCGTGTCCTGAGGTCTCGCCCTTTTTCCAGAGCTGTTGTCGGGACCTGCTCCAAAAATATACCCGTTGGGATTGTTGCGTCATGTCCCAGGCTTCCTGATTCATAAACCCAACCATCAACACGGTGCCATCCAACCAATCCTGGACAATACAGGGCAAGAGCCCCTGTTCATCAAATTGTGGTGCTATCGATTCAGGTTTTTCGCTCATCGGGTTTTACGCAATCGAAACGGGAACCGATACTGGCCGCATCGGAATACCCTGTTCAGACAAAAAGGATTTGGCTTGCCCGATCGAATAGGTTTGGAAATGAAAGATGGAGGCGGCTAAGACCGCATCAGCTTTCCCCAGAGTAAATGCCTCATACAAATGTTGTAGCGTGCCAGCTCCCCCGGAAGCAATGACCGGAATGGTTACCGCTTCGGAAATCGCCGCAGTCAAAGATAAATCATACCCATCTTTGGTCCCATCCTGATCCATACTGGTTAACAAAATCTCTCCCGCTCCAAAATCCATCATCCACTGAGCCCATCGAACCGCATCCAACCCAGTCGTATTGCGCCCTCCATGGGTAAAGACTTCCCATGTTTGAACATCTTTTTCGTCGCCTTTCACACGTTTCGCATCAATCGCAACCACGATACATTGCGAGCCAAATCGTTTGGCTGCCGCTTTCACAAAATCTGGTTGCTGGACAGCTGCGGTATTGATACTGACTTTATCCGCTCCGGCTTCCAGCAATCGACGAATATCTTCCAACGTGCGAATTCCACCACCAACCGTCAATGGCATAAACACCTGCTCTGCTGTCCGCACCACCACGTCCAAAATCGTATCACGTTTTTCATGCGAGGCCGTAATGTCCAGGAAACACAGCTCGTCGGCCCCTTCACGATCATAGACCTGCGCCACGTGAACAGGGTCACCCGCATCACGCAGATTCACAAACGAGACTCCTTTGACGACGCGCCCATCTTTGACATCCAGACAGGGAATGATGCGCTTGGTTAACATACCGCCCCTGCCTCTCCAGCCGAATGGACCAGCGCTAGGGCCGCTTTCAAGTCTAACGTCCCTTCATACAGAGCTTTTCCAATAATGACGCCAGAAATATTGCCGCCAATCTCTTGGATCGCTCGAATATCATCTAACGCAGTGACGCCACCTGAAGCAATAACCGGAACCGGTGAGGTCTCCGCTGCCTCTCGCAAGGCAGAAATGTTTGGGCCGTTCAACATGCCATCTCGAGAAATATCCGTATAGACAATGCCACCCAAGGGAAGATCTTTTATGGAGTCAAAAACCTGCAAAGGGGTCAAGGTGGAAACCGTCGTCCACCCGTGAACAGCAACTAGCCCCTGCTTCACATCAATCCCGACTAAAATTTTCTGTGGAAATTGCTGAGCGACCGATGATAAAAATTGCGAATCTTGCAATGCCGCCGTTCCCACCACAACCCGATCCACGCCAATAGACCGATAGGCTTGAACCGTTTCCATATTTCGGATACCACCACCGACTTGTATGGGAATGGTCAGCTTCTTGGCTATCGCTTCAATCTGAGGTAGGTGTTTCGGTGTTCCTTCCACAGCCCCATCTAAATCCACAATATGCAGATACCGGGCACCAAGATTTTGCCACTGTTCAGCCATCCCCACTGGATCATCCGAATACCAGGTGACCTGTCTCATCTCACCCTGCCGCAAGCGGACACATTTGCCATCTTTTAAATCGATCGCAGGAATCAACAACATCGGCTTGGGTTTCTCTTGTAAGGACGAAACGGACTATTGAGCAATATGAGCCTCTTGTCCAACGGGAAACGCCCCCATCACTTTTTGTACACCTAATTCTGAAAGTTCTTGAGCGGTCACAAACCCGCCGCTTTTTTCGAAAAACCCCACGATATCCTGGGTAAGCGGTTTCTGTTCCTCAAAAAACTCTCCTTTCCACAATATCGTTCCATCGGACGGCCTGACCAAAAACATTTCAAATCCTACCGCTGCAGGTTTAGCCCCCATCCTTGTCCCTTCCCGCTCACGATACGTCCGAACCAGGCCCATCAACACACCATCTACCTTCAAGCGATCCCCGACTTCTTTGGCTAATGTTTTTAAAGAAGTGGAAGAGGGATCATCACCCAGGCTTGCGGAAAAAGCGCTGTCTTCTGACCGGATAACCCGTAGAGTTGGTCGAGCACGAAGAACCGATTCGACTCGTGTCGTAATGAATTGCGCCGCAGATTCAGAGACGGAATAGAGATCACGTTGCGAGTCAGACCGTTGAACTTGATCAGTGCCAGGCAACCGAAATTGTGTCCGGATTTCTTCTGGGTCCCTCACACCTCCATGCGTTTGACTATAGCCCCATTGAGGAGCTTGAAGCGCTTGAAACGGCACTATGGCAATGCTGGAAATGGCTGAAGGGTTAAATTGTGGAGCCGATTGGACCTGAACTTTCGAAGGGACGCAACCAAGCGTGAACATACACCACCCAATAAAACCCACCACCAAGTATCCAGCTTGGCGTCGTTGACACCATTTGCCGAAAGAGATTAATTCCTCACTCATTGCCACTCACCAAAATTTTTCAATACTTGCAATCCGACTGCCTGACTTTTTTCAGGATGAAATTGGGTCGCAAAAATATTGTCTTTCCACACACTACTGGCAAAGGAAATCCCATATTCCGTTTGCGTGCTGACCAGCGCGCCATCCCCAGGTTCTACATAAAATGAATGGACAAAATAGACATAGGATTCAGAATCTATCCCCTCTAAGGGCGGCGCGGGCTTATCAATGCGAATGGTGTTCCATCCCATATGGGGAATTTTATAGGACGACGCCCTATCTTCAGGGAGAGGAATCGCTTTCACCTTACCCGGCAACAGGCCTAACCCCTTATGACATCCAAATTCTTCACTTTCGACAAACAAGAGCTGAAAGCCTACACAAATGCCCAAAAAGGGTTTGCCAACTTGAATAGCACGGTGAATCGGATCCACGAGCCCGTAGCGAGTCACGTTGGCCATACAATCGCCAAAGGCTCCAACGCCAGGCAACACCACGTGACTGGCCCGATCAATGACCGCCGCCTCACGCGTCACCACGGCTTCGTGTCCAACTCGTTCAAATCCCTTCTGCACGCTGCGAAGGTTGCCCATTCCATAGTCAATGATCGCAATCATGATCTTCCCGGCTTATCCCGCTTCCCTGTTAGCTACATTTACCTCAATTTACAATGAGCCTTTTGTGGACAATACACCTGAAATCCGGTCTTCCCGACTTACGGCTTGATCCAGGGCTCTGGCCAAGGCTTTAAAAATCGCCTCCATGATATGATGGGGATTCCGTCCATACAGAACATTCACATGAAGATTCAGCCCGCCTTGACTCACAAATGCCTGGAAAAAATCTTCAAACAGTCCCAAATCAAACGACTTGATATAACGCGTCGGCAACGACACGTTGTAGACCAGATAGGGCCGGCCACTCAAATCCACAGTCACGTGCGCCAAGGTTTCATCCAAAGGGACCGAAGCAAAGCCAAACCGGGCAATACCCTCTTTCGTCCCAAGCGCTTGATTCAGCACCTGGCCCATGACAAGACCAATGTCCTCGATCGTATGGTGATCATCAATCTCAATATCCCCTTTGGCTTCGATGAGTAAATCGAAAAACCCATGCTTACCCAATAGATTGAGCATATGATCCAAAAATGGAATCGAGGTTTGAATCTGGTTCTGCCCTTTTCCATCAAGTACCCATTGCACACGAATAGCCGTTTCAGCAGTTGTCCGTTCTTGCGTAGCGGATCTGGGAACAGGTTGTTGGCTCATGTCCATCGACTCCCCATGGATCGCCCGTGCGCATCTAGCCCCTCCAATGTGGCTAAACGTACAACTGAGCGTTTGGCTTTGCGCAACGCAGCTTGAGAATAGGCCACAATATTACTCCTTTTAATGTACTCATCCACACCTAAACAGGAAAAAAATCTGGCACTCCCTCCTGTCGGTAACACATGATTCGGTCCCGCCACATAATCGGCGACGGCTGGCGGCGTATATCGCCCCACAAAAATTGCTCCGGCATGACGGATACGAGGGAGGTAATCGAATGCGCTCTTCATATTCAAGGAAAGATGCTCTGGCGCAATCCGATTGGCTAAGGCAAATGCCTCATCTAATGTCCGCACGACAAAAGCCGCCGCATGAACGCCTATCGACCGTGAGGCAATTTCTTGTCGCCCTAACCCAGCGAGTTGACGATTGACCTCTTTTACGACCCGTTTCGCCAACGTGAGAGACGTCGTCACAAGATAGACACATGCCTCCTCATCATGTTCGGCTTCACAAAGAAGATCCGCCGCGACATGGCACGGATTACTGGCCGAATCAGCTAAGACCAAGAGTTCGCTAGGACCAGCAATCATATCAATATCGACATAGCCATAAACAAGACGCTTGGCTGTTGCCACGTATAGATTTCCGGGACCAACGACTTTATCCACAGGGTGAATGCTTGACGTACCAAAGGCTAACGCTCCTATTGCCTGCGCCCCACCCACTCGGTAAATTTCATCGACTCCAGCAATATCGGCGGCGACTAACAGTGAAGGATGAATCGAGCCAGATGGAGTCGGTGTGCACATGACAACACGACCGACTCCTGCAACTTTTGCCGGAATCGCGTTCATCAGTACCGACGAAGGGTATACGGCTTTCCCACCAGGAACATAGACTCCCACCGCATCCAGAGGCGTAATCATTTGTCCAAGTTGAATCCCGTCTTTTCGATAGGTCCAAGTCGTGCGCCGTTGTCGCCGATGGAAGGCTCGAATGCGTCGAGCAGCATATTTGAGGGCTGTTGTATCAGCCTTTGGAAGCGCCGAATAGGCCTTGTGAATCTCTTGTTGACTGACCCGTAATTGGTCTGGACGGATGCGAATCCCATCAAACCGCCATGTAAAGCGTTGAACAGCTTTGTCCCCCTCCTGACGAACGGCATCCAAAATGGCCCGCACAGCTTGCTCCACCTTGGCATTTTGTTGGGTCGCTCGCTGACAAACAGCTTCTACGGCATGGAGAAACCCGTGGTCTTTCCAAGAAAGGATTTTCATCCTCTCGTGCCCTTCCTTGCCCCTTTTGGTAATTGACCCTTCGTCACTTGTTTTTTAATTCGGGTGAGCACCTCGGTCACCATGGCATGTTTCATTTTCAAACTGGCTCGATTCACAATCAAACGGGCAGAAGACCATGCAATGATTTCCTCCTCAACAAGATTATTCGCCTTGAGGGTTTTTCCTGTTTCCACTAAATCCACAATCCGATCAGCCAATCCAACCAATGGCGCTAATTCGATCGATCCGTACAATTTAATCAATTCGACGGGCAACCCTTGTTGGTTAAAAAACCGTTCAGTCATATTGGGGTATTTCGTGGCCACCCGAAGCTTCGACGACAAACGCTGGATTGGTGTTTGTCCATTCGGTTTCGCCACAACCAATTTACAGACTCCCAGCCCAAGATCCACCGGCTCATAAACATCCGGGCTTTGCTCTAACAACACATCCTTGCCCACCACACCTAAATCAGCCGCCCCATATTCAACATAAACCGGCACGTCACTCGGGCGAACAATGAGAACGCGATGCCCATGATCGGGAAACTCCAATATCAACCGACGATCACCGTCCTGGACATGATACCCGGAATACCCCGCTTGTCTGAACAATGCGAGCGTCGGCGAAAGAAGTTTGCCCTTAGAAAGAGCAATAGTCACTCCTTCACTCATATGACTGCTCGAACTCGTTGAACATGACCGCCCAATGCCTGCAGTTTTTCTTCCAATCGCTCATACCCTCGATCTAAATGATACACCCGTGAAACGATCGTTTCTCCCTCAGCCGCCAACCCCGCCAGAACCAGACCCGCACTGGCACGTAGGTCGGAGGCCATAACCTCTGCACCGGTGAGTGCCGGAGTTCCTTTCACGACCGCATGCGGCCCATCTACTTCAATTGAGGCTCCCATACGATGTAGTTCCGGGACGTGCAGAAATCGTCCTTCAAAAATGGTTTCAGTCATCACACTTGTTCCTTCAGCCACAGACATCAACGCCATCATCTGTGCTTGCAAGTCGGTCGGAAACCCCGGATAAGGTAATGTTTTGACTTCCACCGCTTGGAGCGGGGTTGGTCGCCGAACCCTTACTCCTTCAGCATTCTCTGTCAGTTCCACTCCCATTTCTTGTATTTTGGTGAACATATTACCCAAATGATCCGTCACACAGCCTTTTATCATAACATCACCGCCGGTAATGGCTCCGGCCATCACGAACGTACCAGCTTCTACCCGATCAGGCATAACCCAATGCGTCGCACCATGCAGTTCAGAAACACCTTCTATGGTAATCGTGTCAGTTCCCGCACCTAGAATTTTTGCACCTCGTTTGGTTAAAAAAACGCATAAATCAGAAATTTCCGGCTCACGAGCGACATGATGCAAGCTCGTGGTGCCTTCCGCCAAACAGGCTGCCATGATCAGATTCTCGGTTCCCGTGACCGTGGGAAAATCCAAATCGATTCTAGCACCCTTGAGGCGGCTGGCTTTCGCATGAATATATCCATGCTCGACTTGGATTTCAGCGCCCATCATGGCAAGTCCCTTCAAGTGAAGACTCACAGGTCTGGTTCCAATGGCACATCCACCGGGTAACGACACTTTGGCTTCGCCCAACCGGGTTAACAAAGGCCCCAGCACCAAAATAGACGCGCGCATCGTTTTAACCAAATCATACGGAGCCTCAATTGACTGGACCTTGCTGGCTTCCAGCATGACCCGTCCACCCTCGGCCTGCACTTCTACCCCCAGCAACGCCAAGAGTTTGGCCATCGTGACCAAGTCTCTGACTTGAGGAACATGATCGATGACGCATTCCCCTCCTCCCAATAGGGACGCAGCTAAAATTGGAAGAGCCGCATTTTTGGCCCCGCTCACTTCCACAGCGCCGTTTAATGGGGTCCCACCTATGATTCGAATTTGATCCATCTATGGCTTGCTATTTCTGCATCATGGATGACCAACCTGTTGAAGACATATCATCCGAGGAATACCCTGGGAATCAGGCTGAACCTTGGTTACCTCGAAACGGTTGGAATCAGAGACTTCCTGGCACAGGCAATCAGCCTGTCCCAATCCCACTTCCATAAGGACAACACCTTCAGGAGCTAATACGCCTGGCGCTTCTTGTAACAAGCGCCGATACACATCCAACCCGTCCGGCCCTCCATCCAACGCCAGACACGGCTCAAAATCTTTGACATCAGGAGAAAGGCGATCCCATTCTGTATGGGAAATATACGGCAGGTTGGCAATAATGGCCGTCACTTTACCTGCTAAACCGCTGGATAACAAGGGGGCTAACACATCGCTAGCCAACCACAAAATCTGCGTATCCACGCGATATCGCTGGGCATTCATTCTCGCGATATGTAAAGCATTCAACGACCTGTCTGAGGCAATAACTATCGCGCGATGAAGAGCCAACGCCACACTAATCGCCAGACATCCGGAACCCGTTCCTACATCTAGAATAACTGGGTGTGGATGAGATCCCAGGAGGGCAATGGCCTCTGCAACAAGTAGTTCCGATTCCAGCCTGGGAATGAGCACCCCGGGCTTCACAATCAGGTCCAGGCCAAAGAACTCCTGACTCCCTAAAACATATTGCAGCGGCTCTCGTGACGCTCGACGTTCAATCAAGGCAACAGCCCGTTGGTATTTTTCAAGATCTATTGGATCTTCAGAATAGGCATGAAGCCGTAATGGGGTGATACCTAAGGCCTCTTCTAAAATCCACGAGACTTCCTGCCTGGCATTGGCAATGCCAGCTCGGATCAGCTTCTCGACAGCTTCACGATACAATTGGGAAGAGGACATGGACGAAGGCATGACGACCTTCAACATCACAGGGTCGTGAGATTATGAAAAGAACAGAATCTGAGAATTGTTGTTGAAAAGAATTACTGGGCTTTAAGCGCGGTGACCAGGTCATCCAGATCACCTTCCAGCACGCGATCCAGTTTATGCAAGGTCAGCCCAATACGATGATCAGTCACGCGATTTTGCGGGAAGTTATAGGTGCGGATCTTCTCGCTCCGCTCCCCCGTACCAACTTGTGAACGCCGTTGTTGAGCAATGGCCGCTTCTTGCTTTTCCCGCTCGGCATCGCCAATGCGCGCCCTCAGGGTTCGCATGGCTTTGGTGCGATTCTTGAGTTGTGACCGCTCATCCTGGCAGGTCACCACAACTCCTGTCGGAATATGGGTAATCCGAACCGCGGAATAGGTCGTATTGACGCTCTGGCCCCCAGCTCCGGTTGAACAATAGGTATCAATCCGCAAATCTTTCGCATCGATTTGCACGTCGACTTCTTCCACTTCCGGCATCACCGCAACGGTGGCGGTAGAGGTATGAATACGTCCGTTGGCTTCGGTTGTGGGAACACGTTGAACACGGTGCACCCCGCTCTCATATTTAAAAAACCCAAAGGCCCCTTTCCCCTCAACTAATACAACGGCCTCTTTGATCCCCCCTATCCCCGTTTCGTGGGATTCAATCAATTCTGTTCGCAACCCTTTCGCTTCAGCAAACCTGATATACATTCGTAAAAGATCTCCAGCAAACAAGGCAGCTTCACTACCTCCCGTTCCTGCGCGAATTTCAATGAAGGAATTTTTATTGTTCCCTTCATCTTCCGGACACAGCAGTTCAACGACCTGCGCTTCCAAGGTTTCTCGACGAGATTCAAGGCCCTCCAATTCCTCGCCAGCCAATCGCCGCATATCAGGATCCAATTGTTGATCCTCCGCCATAAGGTGAGCTTCGGCAATCTCTTCAAGAACTCGACGATGCTCTCCAAACATTTGGGCAATAGGTTCCAACTCAGCCCGTTCTTTCGTCAGAGATACTAAGAGAGACGGTTTTGCCAGGACAGCTGGATCGGTCAATTGGTCATTGAACGTGTCATATTTATTGGCAATAGCCTCCCACCGACTGAGGAGACCGCCTTCTCGTAATTCTGTTTTGGTCATATTAGCCATGGACGCACCAACGACTGAAGAATACTATTCCCATAGAAGTTTTTAACATCAAAACACTCGTCAGGGAAATTTTAGAGAGCCGACTTTAAAAGGACCATAGGCGCATGCCATCAAGAGGTAAGGAGGCAGGACCGTGGAGAACGGAAAACTTGATTAGGCTTTAGCTTTCGTCTTCGCGACTTTAGCGTATCTTTTATTGAAGCGTTCCACCCGTCCCTCGGCGTCGACAATTTTTTGGGTCCCAGTATAGAAGGGATGGCAACTGGAGCAAATATCGACTTTCAAATCTCCCACCGTGGTCCGCGTTTGATAGGACATGCCACAAGCACAACTCACTTTGGCAAATTCATATGTTGGATGGATTCCCTTTTTCATGCTCTCTCCTTCGCCTCGTCAAACAGATGTTCAGTCCGAATAAGACCAGATTGTTGATAATCCTCTATTGTGAATTATCGATTCATGGATTGCAAGAACTCATTGTTATCTTTCGTGCCACTAATCTTGTCCATGAGAAATTCCATGGCTTCCATGGTCCCAAGGGGGCTTAAGACCTTTCGCAGGATCCACATTTTGTTTAGGCGGTCACGATCAACGAGCAATTCCTCTTTTCTGGTGCCGGATTGGCTGATGTCAATGGCAGGGAAGAGCCGTTTATCGGCCAAGCGTCGATCCAAATGCACCTCCATATTGCCTGTGCCCTTGAATTCTTCGAAAATCACATCGTCCATTCTGCTACCGGTATCAACCAGCGCTGTGGCTAAAATCGTCAGACTTCCGCCAAATTCAATATTGCGAGCAGCCCCAAAAAACCGTTTGGGCCGTTGCAAGGCATTCGAATCTAACCCTCCCGAGAGAACCTTCCCGCTTGGCGGAGAGATCGTATTATAGGCACGAGCCAGCCGGGTCACACTATCCAACAAAATCACCACATCCCGCTTATGCTCGACCAAACGTTTTGCCTTTTCCATGACGATTTCCGCGACTTGAGCATGTCGTTGAGGCGGTTCGTCAAAGGTTGAGCTAATCACCTCGGCAGCCTTGACCTGCCGTTGCCAATCGGTCACTTCTTCTGGCCGCTCATCAATCAGCAACACAATCAGGACAATTTCGGGATGATTGGCGATGATGCCTCGAGCCACTGCTTGGAGCAACATCGTCTTTCCCGTCCGTGGTGCAGCCACGATAAGCCCCCGCTGGCCTTTGCCAATAGGGGTCGTCAACTCCATCACACGGGTACAATATTCTTTTGGATCAAATTCCAGATTGATCCGTTCTTCTGCATACAGCGGCGTCAGGTTATC
Source organism: uncultured bacterium (assembly GCA_965370985.1). Lineage (GTDB taxonomy): Bacteria > Nitrospirota > Nitrospiria > Nitrospirales > UBA8639 > Nitrospira_E. Next base: position 2,045 of record CBDUWS010000001.1, on the reverse strand, counting down.
AAACAAGATCTTATCGCGCTGCACTTCCGGATCATCATAATTAATTTTTTCCACTTTCAAGAGCGCAAAATACCGCTCTCCATCTTTGGGAGGGCGAATCTGGCCAGAGATAATATCTCCAGTTCTTAGATTAAACCGTCGAATTTGCGAGGGAGAAATATAAATATCATCAGGTCCGGGCAAGTAGTTCGAGTCCGGCGCCCGGAGAAATCCAAACCCATCGGATAGGGTCTCTAAGACTCCTTCTCCAAAAATCACACCATTTTTGTCACTTTGGCCTTGAAGAATGGAGAATATGAGCTCTTGCTTCCGCAAATTTGGGGCACCATCGATTTTGAGACCCCGCGCTAAATCATTCAACTCTCCGATAGACTTCTGCTTCAGTTCAGCAAGATGCATAACATTACTCCATTGGTTGACTGGAAGGATTTCCTAGTGCTTGCGATTGGGTAGAACGGTTGGGAAGGATACAAACTGGATATTTCATATAAGGATAAAATTCCACATTTTGGGGATGCCCTCTTAAAGAAGCACTCTACCTCTCCTTATTTTCATGATATTGAGACTAGGATTGTTCAAGTGTAGGAAGAATGCTCAGAACAACTCAGGAACCACACTTGTCAACAGCAGCCGTGATGTCCTATCTACGAATTTGGGTTAAAACTAATGGGTCCGGGAAGTTAATTAGGCGGATATGGCTTTTACAATATTCGGCAGGTCTTGATAACTATGTATCTCACACATGAACAGCTTGTCAATAGCTTCTTTTTCGGAAGAGTGAGAAAAAACTTAACCCCTGGGTATTGTCAAAGGTATTTCGACGAAAAATATGGTTGGCACACTTCTGAATATTATGGTAAACCATCCCTACCGTAATTGAAAGCTCAACAGAAGAATTCTTCCTTATGTCAGAATCAGGGTTTCCTTTTTCCAGCGAACGAATTTTCACACTCGCTGAGGCGAACGCCTTAATCCCCGAGCTCGAGCAACATTGGACATCGATTAAACAGGGCCGCGAGATTCTTATCGACACCCGTGAAGAAGTCAAAAAAGCCAGTGCCCAAGCGTCGGTCGGGGGGGGCACCGTAGTCGGAGTCAAATATATCAAGGGGTTACAGGATATCAATGGCAGTTTGCACGCCATTCAAGAAGTAGGCGTCGTCATCAAAGATGTCGAAATCGGCCTCTGTGATTTCCCTTTTATGCTCAATGATAAACTCGTGTTTTTATGCTGGAAATCTGGAGAAGACCAGGTATGTTGGTGGCACGACATTGACAGCGGCTATTCAAACCGCCAACCCCTGGACGAGCCAGAAGACTAATTTTCTTCCCGCCTGGCTCAGCATATATTCATTTTCCCCAGAAAATCATCACCTTCATTCATTGCGCTTTTTGACCTAACGAGGAGACGCACGCCATCTCATAAAACAAATGGAAGGAAGAGTGCCGGTGAAATTCGTTATTTTGGGAAAAGATGGGCCCGAGGGTGCCGCCAAACGCCCCTTGTATCGTCAAGCTCATCTTCAACGATTAGAGCAATGGGCACAACAGGGCAAAGTGATTTTGGCCGGCCCCCTGACCGATAAAACAGGTAGTTTGATTGTGGTAGAAGCCGACTCTCTGGAAGAAGTACAGACTTTTGCCCAGAGCGATCCTTACATGATCAATGGGGTTTTTCAGGAGGTCACGGTTCATCCCTTCATGCAAGTCTTTCCTCGAGAATTCGAATCAAAAAAGACCTGAATCGCCCAAACAAAACCGCAGATATATCATTATTCTTTTGAACCTTGTGCCGGTTTGGTTGGAAAGACCAACGAGCACACACATTTCCATTCCTCGGGACGCACGGGTTGTACGGAAAGACGAGAACCTTTCCGTAACAGTTCCATGTTTTCCAGCCCTTTAATTGTTCGCAAATGTTCCAAGGATAACGGTTTCGGAAAAGGCTTCATTAATTTTATATCAACTAGGAACCAACGGGGCGCATCGAGCGTGCTCTTGGAATCAAAGTATCGACTCTTGCGATCGAACGCGTAGGGATCAGG